>JALVEA010000327.1 GCA_027008665.1 Thiotrichaceae bacterium
TGCACAATCGTATTTAATAAATCCCGATTCTCTTGATAACGTTTATCTTGATGCGGACGAAGAATTAAATAAGATTTCAAACTCTGAAATAAACTTAGATTTTCATGGCTAAGCCCCTTGTTTTTACTGTTTTTTAATTTAATATTAAGGGTTTGTAATTTTGTTTCTAAGGCAAATAAAACATGTGGCAATAGTTTTGCTTCCAATGCATTTCGATAGCTAATCGCCGCTTGTTTTTTTAGTTTTTCCTGCTGGCTAAGCCCTAATGTTGCCATCAAATCTTCATCAGGCTTAAAAAGATTAGCTGCCGTATTTAGGATTTTGAGTACTCCAACAATATCGCTTGCATCAGTATTTTTGGCAACAGCATTTCTAAAAGAATCCGTATTATCATTGAGTTCCACAATAGTAGTATTATTTTTAGCATAACTGGTAAACCATAGTCCAGACCCCGCTAAAACTGCAAAGATAGCACTACCAAGTACCGCAAATTGGGTAAGGCGTTTTTTGCGTTCATAAGTCGGGTTTAACCCTGCAAGCTCTGCTTCTTCAAAAATAACTTTATGCAATAAATCATCGATAAAAAAACTCTTACCACGACGTTGGGTCGGCGCAAGTCCTGCTTGTCGAAAACCAAAGGTATGGGCAAGATTAGCTAATAATTTATCAATCGGATTACCTGTTTGCTCTGCACTGGTAAAATAAACACCACGAAAGAAAATATTATGCTGGTAGCGTGAAGGGGCAAAGACCTCATTAACAAATTGATTAACTGAATTTTTAATCGTTGCAAATTGCTCGGGGAAGGCATAAAGCTTTTTTCTACGCTCAAGGTCTACTTCTTTTTCAAGTCGTAATAGCGTTTTATCCTTTAAAGTTTCTTCGAGTAAATCCAGTTCTTCTTTAAGAATTTCTAACGGCTTAGCAATGGCTTTATTATTACGGGTAAAGGTTGTCCCCCAAACCTGCTCACGAGCTTGTTGATTCAAATCATCAAAGAACTCAGCAAAACCTGCTAATAGATCGGTCTTAGTAAAAATAAGATAAACGGGGAGTTTAAGATTAAATTGTTCGTAGATTTCTTGCAGTCGTTTTCTAATCTCTTGAGCATGTTGGTGAATATCAGCAGAAGTAAGTAAATCTTCCATACTAATGGCGATCATAATGCCATTTAAAGGACGACGTTCACGACTACCTTGAAGCATTTCAAGGAATCCTAGCCATGCTTTATTATCGGTCTCATTACTGTCTTGTGTCGTATAACGACCAGCGGTATCTAATAAGACCGCATCCTCGGTAAACCACCAGTCACAATGACGTGTCCCCCCCACACCTTTAACAGCATCACGCCCATATTCTTCGCTTAGTGCGGTTTTTAGGCTAGAGTTTTTAAGTAGCGTTGTTTTTCCAGAGGAAGGTGGACCAATAATAATATACCAAGGTAATTGGTATAAATAACGTGACTCTCCCTTGCCATGTTGCATACGCTTGGATTTTAATTCATTAATAGCAGAGGAAAGGCGTTCACGTAGAATATCCAGCTCATTATCAACTGCCTCTTGTTGCGTATCATGCTCTACCACTTCATTTTGCAAACCATTGAGGATCTCTTCATTTTTTTTGCGTACCCGCAACAAAGAGATGACAATATACGTTAGCCAAATAATCACCAGTACCGCAATCGCTGAAAGTGTCGCAACCGTGCTCTTTTCCTCAAAAATCAGCGGGGAAATATAATAGACAAGAATGGATAGTAAAATAACGCCAAGCAGGGATAAAAACCATGCTTGTTTTAAAATATTTAGAATTTTTTTCATAAAACTAACTCTATTTTTTATTGGATAAAAAATGCCAAAACTTAGTAAGTAATATCAACTTCAACACGACGATTTTTAGCACGACCTTCGCGTGATTTATTACTCGCAATAGGGCTTGTTGCTCCCTTGCCTTCTATTGAAACACGCTCTTTATCCTCTAATAAATCTTTAATAATGGTAGCAACACTTTTTGCACGCGCCTCTGATAGACCTTGGTTTGAGCCATAACGATTCTTTAAACGTCTGCTTTTAAGAGGCACATTATCTGTGTGTCCAACCACTCTAATCTGTCCTGAACGCGCATTTAATTCTTTTGCTAATTTGATCAAAGCAGGCTTTAAGGTCTCTTTAACCGCGCTTTTTCCTGTAGCAAATAAATATTGTCCTTGGATTCTTATGGTGGTTCTACTTGCGCTATCTTCAACAAATATCAAACCATCTGAACGAGTTAA
>JALVEA010000328.1 GCA_027008665.1 Thiotrichaceae bacterium
GTCAATAATGAATACATTGTTGATAAAAAACTAAAAAAACGTGCCAATGATGTAGTTTGGAAAGTACGCTGTCAGAATCAGTGGTTGTATATCTATATCTTACTGGAGTTTCAATCCAGACCTGATGCATCGATGCCATTGCGAATGATGACCTATTTAGGTTTATTGTATTTAGATTTGTATGAAACGAAACAGTTTACAAAAGACAAAATCACGGGCTATCCTAAACTTCCCCCTGTTTTACCGTTGGTGCTTTATAATGGGAAAACAGCGTGGCATAAAGCATTAGATGTCAGTGATCTGATTGTCGAATCACCCTTAGGTTTAGAGCCTTATCGCCCCCATTTACGCTATTGCCTTATTGATCAAAACAAGTACAGTCAACATGATCTAATCCCCTTAAAAAATCTGGTTGCAGCACTTTTTCGATTAGAAAAGAGTCAAAGTAAAGCCGATATTCGTGAAGTATTGAGTCATCTTGTTGATTGGCTTAATATGCCAGAACAGGAATCGTTGAATCGTGCATTTGCGCTCTGGTTAACGGAAGTAGCACTACCAAAACAACAACCCGATGCAACATTCCCTGAAATTAGTACCTTAGAAGGAGTAAATAGTATGTTAGCAGAAACAATACAAGGCTGGTACGCTGAAGCTGAAGCAAAAGGTAGAGCAAAAGGCAGAGCAGAAGGCAGAGCAGAAGGTAAGGCAATAGGTGAGGTAAGAGGTGAAATAAAGGGGGAGCGAAAAGGAAAAGCGAAGAGTCTTGTTTTTTTATTAGAGACTAAATTTTCTACTTTGAATCAAGAGCAACTAGATTGTGTTTTTGCAATGAAAGATAAACAGATAGAAGAAGCCATGCGCTATATCTTTGCGGCTTCCTCATTGGATGATATGTTTCGCTTTATTAAATCTTTGCTGTAACTTGCTTTAGCCCGACGGTTTGTAACCCCGTCGAAACGTTTTAAGGAAGCCTTGCAGGAAACTGTAAGGCTTTATTGCGTTTAAGCTAAACCTGTGGACGGGTTTACAAAACCCATCCTGCTTATCGAGGAATAAATTCCTCAGACTGGTGTGCCCGACATGGGCTAAAACTTGTTACCTGAGAAGCCATAGTAGTGAAGAAGTCTCTGTAATGGAGATGGAGCGAAGGGCGGAAGGATCTAGTTCAAAAAGCTATAAAGCTCGATCAAAGCGAGTAGCTATCTTAAAACAACAGAGAGTCGGCTTAAACGCATCTTCTCTGGATTGGCGAGGAAAACAGCTTGGGTGGATTCCCAAAGGAAGAAAATCGTAGATAGCGAGTTAGAGAAAGCGGGAGTAGTTTAGGAAATGACGAAATAGATCCAACCGCCGAATACGGAAAACCGTATGTTCGGTGGTGTGGGAGGGATAATGGACGCAATTCCATTATCTCGACCCGATCTCAAAAGCCATCTGTGTTGCTTTGATGTAAAGTTTCGCTTTCAGCGCGAATTTATTCAGCCCTTTTTTCAAACTTAAAGATTCTAATCTGGCGGTTGCATACAGTGACATAAAAATGTGATTACTTTGCGTTCTAACCGTTCTAACCGTTCTAGCAGGTGATTTAGCCATGCCTGTGTTCGATTTAATACTTTTATGGAAGACTTCCACTTTCTATCGTTTTTGGTAGATTGTTTCAAGGAGCTCTTTTGTGGCGTTTATATCATTGCTGATCAGATAAAGTATCCCTGTACTTCCATCTTTGTTTGTAAAGGTCTGACAATGCTATCAATACGAGTAAAACGTCCCTTTGCTTTATCTTCTTTTGTGAGTGCAACCAAACGGTTGCTTTTCAAAGCAAAAATAAAATATTTTTCCAAGATGCTGTGAATATATTGCATATTCTCCGCAGAGGAAAACCAGCTATCTGCCAAAGCGTAGCGCCATTTTAACTTATTTTTACAGCAGACTGTGAGCATATCTCGCAGTTGTTGGTTCTTTGTGATGGTGCTTTTTCTCTTCTCTTTCTTTGTTTCTATATCACAAAATCTAAGGGGCTTTTTGACCAATTCAAAAGCAACGGGAAGACTCACCTCATTTGCATAATAGAGACAATTTAACAGGTTGATTCCTTTGACAGAGCGTCCTACAGTATGGTCATAATGCTAGCAGATTAAATCATTTTCCTTACTATGTGGTTTCGCTTGGATGGTATCATCAAAAATAAGCACTCCTTCATCAGACTCTATTTCGCGCGCTGTTTGCTTTATCACTTTCCAAAGCTCTTTTGACGTGAGGTCTTGTT
>JALVEA010000329.1 GCA_027008665.1 Thiotrichaceae bacterium
CAGATCATATTAATAAGGTTTACGGTGCTTATGATCGTAATAAAAACAAACATGCAAAAGCAACGCTTGGTTTCGGTCAAGAAACAGAATCTGCCTTTTGGGAAGGGCATATTAGTAAAGGGTTAAGTAGTAAAAAGAAACTAACACCTACTTCAAGCGTCTCTGAAAAAGCTTATGATTATGGTGTTGGAGCCAGTGTCGGAACTTTTATGCCAGACTCCAATATTAGAGTACGAGGCGGTCTTGATTATCAATGGGGTGATGAACAAGGTACTGGCGAAGACAAAGCCACTTTATTATCACTTTCGGCTGGGGTTGAAAAGTTCTTTCAAGGAACACCGCATAGTATAGGCGTGGATATTCGTTCCGATGAGAAAAAGGGAGGCTATTCTAATAAAGACTCAGATAAAAGAAAGGTCAGTGGCAATTTAAGTTATCGCTATGATTTCGGTGGCAATAGCGTTTTCGAACCTGATAGACGTTATCGTCGTGTAAGAGTAGAAATACCTCAAAAAGGACGACCAGCACGTTATGAAAAGCGTGCCGTTTATGCCAATAAAACCATTAAAGTACCTGTCTATGGCAATAAAACTGTAAAAGTACCTTATAAGCAATTGGTTAAAAGCACGATGGAGTTAGAAGGTCAGACCTTTTTTAAGCTTAACCGAGCTGATCTTATTCCTTCGGCACAGGCGCGTTTAAAGCAAATCGCAGCACAAATCCGCAAAAATGGCTATAAAGGCGTGATTCGTATTACAGGAAATACCTGTAAATTAGGCGATACCCTTTATGATCAACGTTTATCTGAACGAAGAGCCGCAACGGTACGCGCCTTTTTAATCAAAGAAGGTTTTAACCCTAAACATTTAATTGCTCGTGGTGTTGGAAAGTCAAATCCAAAATACCCAACCACGCCTGATCAAGACTTTAAAAACCGTCGTGTTGATATTGAATATGTTTCGGTGCATTCACGTTATAAAACAGGCTATCGTAATATCACTAAACGTGTTCAAACAGGTAGCCGTGACATCTCTAAAAAGATTAAAACAGGCTATAAGACAGTATTAGTCGATAAAGGCGCACCTGGAACACCGCGCGTTGTGTGGAGAACAGAGGTCATTCCAACCCCACCGACATGGATCAAACGTGCTTTGCATAATACGATTAAACATAATCGTGGTGTTGATACTTATTTGACCACCGCAGGCAATAATAACGTCCCCCCCGTTCCCTTAACACCTATTGCAAGCAATGATGTAGCAACGGTGGTCACAGGACAAAGTATTACGCTTGATGTGCTTGCCAATGACATTGATAACGAAGGCAAAGGGATTCAAATTGTAGCGGATGGATTTACACAAGGCGGCAATGGCACCGTTGTTTTAGTGAATAATCAACTAGTTTATACCCCAAAGGCTGATTTTATAGGCACAGATAGTTTCACTTATACCATTATTGATGCCAGTGGTGATAAATCAGTTGCAACCGTCACTATTCATGTCATCGAAAGTACAACAGGCGGTGATAATAAAGTACCTGAAGCAAAAGATGATACGGTTAGCATTGATAAAAATGAGGCAGTTACTATTAATGTTCTCGATAATGACATTGATAATGAAGGTAATGGCATTAAGATAACCGCTATTACTCAAGCCAGTAATGGAAATGTCACTATAAATAGTGATGGCAAAAGTGTTTACTATAAGCCAAATACGGATTATCTAGGGACAGACTCTTTTAGCTACACGATTACAGATGCCAGTGGTGATAGCTCAACAGCAACCGTGAACATCACAATCGAAGATCCTTATAATGGCGGTGATAGTTGCTGCACGGTCGGTATTCCTGTCAGCATTGGCTCAGAAGGTGATTCATTCGCCGTTCTTGCAGAAGGTGATGAGCGAAGCATTATTAAAGTCACCTCATCAGAAGGTTTTGTTGAGATTGATAGCGGTGATGCATCTAAACATACTTTATTCTTCGCCTCAGAAGGGTATATTGGCATAGCAAATATTACCTATTATTTATCAGATGGTAGTAGCAAAACTATTTCAATAGAGTGTCATGATGATTAGACGCATTACTTGAAATAGCCTAAGAACATTCTAAATATCAATCAGTTAGAAAAAACGCCACAATAATTTTATTGTGGCGTTTTCATTTTCTTGTTCTCAAATTCCTATTTGGGAACATCGTCAAGAAATTCCATTTCGAATATCCTATTAGGTACAAATTTCTCCCTTAGAAATAACCATTTTTAAGCAATCAGTAAAAGAAGGGCTTTATTAATACTTAAAAATAAACACATTTTTATTAATGATGATGTACTATATGTGAATAATCCTAATGGCAATGAATAGGAGCTGTTATTTATCGTGAGAAATGATAATTCTCAACACCTTACCCCCGGTGCATTACCTTCATCAATGCAATTGACCCGTGAAGGTCAACTCAAGCATTTTCTAACCATAGAAGGCTTACCCCCTTTACTATTAGAAGAAATTCTCAATCGAGCGGAACAATTTTTAGATCTCCCTAATAAAGCACAAAATAAAGCGCCTGTTTTACGTGGCAAGACGGTGATGAATCTATTTTTTGAAAATTCAACCCGTACTCGCATGACTTTTGAGCTAGCAGCGCAAAGATTATCAGCGGATGTAGTGACACTAGATATTCGTCATTCCTCAACCTCTAAAGGTGAAAGTTTATTGGATACGATTCGCAATTTAAGCGCTATGAATTGCGATATGTTTATCGTGCGACATCAACATAGCGGTGTTGCTCATTTTATTGCGCGTTATTGTCCTCCGCATATCAGTGTGCTAAATGCAGGTGATGGTTATCATCAACATCCAACACAAGCGATGTTGGATATGTTGACTATTCGCCAGCATAAAAAAGAATTTCCACCGCTTAAAGTGGGGATTGTGGGTGATATTTTGCATTCCCGTGTGGCGCGTTCACAGATTCATGCCTTAACCACCTTATGCACAGGAGAGGTGCGAGTGATTGCACCGCGAACTCTTATTCCTGCTGGGATTGAGCAAATGGGGGTGAATGTTTTTAATAATATGGAGCAAGGACTAGATGATCTGGATGTGATTATTATGTTGCGCTTACAAAAAGAGCGTATGCAGGGTGGTTTATTGCCGTCTGAAAGGGAGTATTTTTCACTTTATGGCTTGACCGAGGAACGTCTTAAACTGGCTAAATCAGATGCGATTGTGATGCACCCAGGACCAGTTAATCGAGGGGTAGAAATTGATTCGCGTGTTGCTGATGGCTCTCAATCCGTTATTTTACAGCAAGTTAGTAACGGTATTGCGGTGCGTATGGCGGTGATGACAATGGTAATGAGTGGGCAAGCGACGGAGCAGTCCTTATTATGAGAACAATGCATATAAAATCAGCTCGACTGATTGACCCTGCTAATCAACAAGATAGAGTCACGGATATTTTTATTGGGGAAGGAAAAATCATTGCATTAGGGCATAAGCCTGATGGCTTTAAAGCAGATAAAACGATTGATGCTAGTGAGCTATGGTTATTGCCCGGTTTAGTGGATATCTCTGTCTATTTGCGCGAACCAGGTCAAGAAAACAAGGCAACTATTGCTACTGAAATGCAAGTAGCGGCAAAATCTGGTATTACCACTGTCTGCGCTATGCCTGAACCTGCTTCACCGATTGATAGTCGTGCGCATATTAATTTGATTAAAAAGAAAGCATTAGCAAGCGGTGCAACTCAAATTGAACTAATTGCTGCATTAAGCAATGGTTTAAAAGGCAAGCAATTAAGTAATATGGGGAGTCTGAAACAAGCGGGTTGTGTTGCTGTAACACAGGGGTTAGCGCCTTTTAATAGCTTAGATTTACTCCGTAAAAGTATGGATTATGTTGCCACCCATGATTTAAAACTTTTTTATCAACCGATTGAACATAATTTACTAAGAGATGGGTGTGCCCATCAAGGTGCGATTGCAACCCGTCTTGGTTTACCTTCTATTTCCTCTAGCGTTGAAACGGTTGCTATGGCGCAAATGCTAATATTAGTTGAAGAAACACAGATTCCTGTGCATTTTTGTCGCTTGTCTTGTGCTAAAAGTGTGGAATTATTAGAAGAAGCGAAACAAAAAGGCTTGCCTGTCAGTGCAGATGTGGCAGCACATCAATTATTTCTTACTGAAATGGACATCAGTGATTTTAATACCTTATGCAATACGCTTCCTCCTTTGCGTAGCATACGAGATAAAGAAGCATTAAGACAAGGCGTGTCAAGTGGTGTTATTGATGTTATTTGCTCTGATCATCAACCACATGATATTGATGCTAAACTAGCACCGTTTCAGCAATCGAGCGTGGGTATTTCAGCGCTCGAAACACTGTTACCACTCACTTTACGTCTCGTTGAAGAAGGCATACTCTCTTTGCAACAAGCCATTGCTTGCGTAACCCATAAGCCTGCGGAAGTCATTAACAAACCCAAGGGCAGCTTATCCATAGGTCAAGCTGCCGATTTTATTTTGTTTGACCCAGAGCAATATACGACAATTAATTTAGACACTTTTCAAAGTAAAGGCAAAAATAGCCCCTTTTTTGGTTGGGGATTTAACGGTTCTATTATGGCAACAATTATTGCAGGAGAGATGGTTTATTATTCCTTATAAATTAAATTTATGACTATTAAGAGATAGAAAGGCTTAAATTAACTGTTTTATTTTGAAGGTGCGGTACTATTTGTAAATATTTTATACAACAGCCATAGGTAATCACCCCATGTTTAATTTTTCAGCCGACAAGCTACCTGTTAGCATTATCCTCAGTTTAAGTTTTATTGATTTTATTATATTTTTTAGCGTAAAGAGTCTTTGGTTTCTACTCGCCTATTTTATTTTGATGATTGTTCCACGAGCCTGTATTTCTGCATGGAATCATCATCATCAACATCGGCATGTGTTTAAAAATAACATCCTTAATCGTGTACTAGAATTTTTCTATGCCTTGCATACAGGTGTAACCACTAATCTTTGGGTTTTGCATCATAATTATGGGCATCATCGTAATTTCCTGGATCAAGAAAAAGATGAAAGTCGTTGGAAACGAGCTAATGGAAGCACAATGGGCGTATTTGAATATACGCTAACGGTGGCATTAACCGCTTATCCTAGAGGCTATCGTGTTGGAAAAAGCTATCCCAAGCAACAAAGGCAATTTCTGCTTTTTAGTAGTATCACGTTATTGCTTCTATTTTCTATAACACTTTATAACCCATTGAATGCATTGTTTGTCTTTATTTTACCGATGATTGCGAGTCTTCTTTATACTTCATTTGCTACCTACGAACATCATTCTAGACTTGATACGCAAGACCAATTTTCTGCATCACGTAATAATATCAATCCTTGGTATAATCTAGTCACAGGAAATCTTGGCTATCATACTGCACATCACTATAAACAAGGAGTACATTGGTCTAAAGTGCCTGAATTGCATGAAATGATTAAAGATAAAATCCCTACCGAATGTTATCGCAAAGTTGGCAATGTTTAGGCTATTTTTATTATTTTGAACTTCCTTATATGCGGGTTTTAAACAATGGCTAAAATAAGCTGGCTCATTATTTTCTTTGCTGTCCTGATATGGTCAGCAATTTATCCGCATGATTATTTCACTTGGTTTCTTGAGGTTATCCCTGCTTTACTTGGTTTTATTGTATTACTTTTGACACGCAATAGCTTTCCTCTAACCCCTCTTGTTTATACGCTGATTTTAATCCACTGTATTATTTTAATGGTTGGCGGTCATTACACTTATGCAGAAGTGCCTCTTTTTGACTGGATTAAGGAAGTCTTTAATTTAGAAAGAAATAATTACGATAAAGTGGGGCATTTTGCACAAGGGTTTGTCCCCGCAATGATTGCACGCGAGTTATTAATACGCAAACGGGTTATTAATGGTCGTTACTGGTTATTTTTTATAGTCATTTGTTTTATATTAGCATTTAGTGCTTTTTATGAATTAGTCGAGTGGTGGGTGGCACTTTCCTCAGGCGATTCTGCGGAGGCTTTTCTTGGTACTCAAGGAGATATTTGGGATACGCAATCCGATATGGTGATGGCATTGCTCGGAGGAATCATTGCACAACTTTTGCTATCTAAATACCATAACCGACAACTTATGAAGTACGACAATAGTAATTAATCCCTTTATCTTCTGGATGAATCAGGCAATACACTCTAGAATTCTTTGTTTTAAAATTGTTGAATAAAAACAAAGGTTACTTTCAATGGCTAAGCTAAAGCTAATCAGTTTCAAAATTTGTCCATTTGTACAGCGCAGTGTTATTTTATTAAAAGAGAAGAATATTGATTTCGATATTGCTTATATTGATCTAAGTGAACCTCCTGAATGGTTTCTAGCGCTTTCGCCGACAGGAAAAGTGCCTCTACTGCAAGTGGATGACAAAATACTGTTTGAATCTACCATTATTAGTGAGTATTTGGATGAAGTAAATCCCCCTTCATTACATCCTAGCGATCCTCTGGAAAAAGCACAAAATAGAGGATGGATGGAATTCGCTTCATCGCTTTATATGGTTTTCTTTAAAATAATGATGAGCAAAACTAAAGAAGCAGGTGCTGAGATTATATTGGAGGCGAATAAGCAGTTGAATACTTTGGAGAAAGTAAAAATCAATGAACCTTGGTTTAATGGCGATAAGTTCTCAATGATGGATATATCAATTGCACCTTTCTTTATGCGTCTTGCCTTTTTGAAACAGCATTTTAATTTAGATCTACTAGAAGGTAAGCCAAACCTACAAGCATGGTCTGATATTGTAATGGGACGAAAATCGGTTATAAATTCCGTGGTAGATGAGTTTGAAGATATTTTACTAATGCGGATAAAAGGGGCTGAAAGCTTTTTATCTCTTACCTAATATTGAATTATGGGCATAATTTGATAAAAATAGGTTAACTACCTGCTTAAAATTTGTTAAATTGGTTTCAAACAGGTACTTAGGAACTTATTTTCTGATGAAACGGACTTTATTTGAAATATCCCTAGTAGGCACGTTTATATTGCTTGCTTGGATACTCTTTACTGGCGATAAGCCTCCCCAAAATACACGCAATATTTGTGATATTTTTGCCGAAAAAAAACACTGGTATACTGCCGCAAAAAATGCAAGTAGAAAATGGAATGTACCAATTACAGTACCAATGGCAATGATGTTTCAAGAAAGCTCGTTTCGTCAAGATGCTCAACCCCCGATGCGAACGATTTTATGGATTATACCGATTGGACGAGCAAGCTCTGCTTATGGATTTTCTCAAGCACTTGATTTTACTTGGGAGGACTATAAGAAAGAAACTAATAATCTTCTAGCAAGCCGCAGTAGTTTTGCCGATTCTATTGATTTTATGGGATGGTTTATTAATAAAACAAACAGCATCAATAAGATATCAAAATATAATGCCCAACATCAATACCTTAATTATCATGAAGGATGGGGCGCTTACAAAAGAAAAAGCTATCGAAATAAAGCATGGTTAGTAAGCACAGCAAAAAAAGTAAAGAAACGTGCCAGTGTTTATTCTTCTCAATATAAAAGATGCAGGGCAGAACTAGATCGCAATAGCTGGTTTTAGGTTTTAAGGAATGTGGATGAAATAACTTAAACAATCTACGCCTATATTTTGCTTTATTCCCAAATAGGAATTTTGGGCATGGTTCAAAACAGCCTATTTTTAGGCTGGGATACTTTTCCTATTTCATTAAGGATACTAAATGACTGCTCTTTAATGTGGGTTTGTTACCTTGTTATGAACCATGCCCATTTTAGGTATGGATTATTAATCCAAAGCCGTAGGACTCTCTAATAACAAATTTTCACCGCCTTTTCTCCGAGTTCTTGACGTAATGCTTTAAGCACATCATCAGCGAGGGGTGCATAAACTTTTTCTCCTAAGCGTATCTGTGCGCTTGCTTGTGGGGTTTCATAATGAATAAAAACAGGGCAAGTGCTTTCTTGTTGTTGTGAGAATAGTTCACTTAAGCGTTCTATGAGTCCATTTTCTGTTTGCGATTGAGTCACTGATAATTGTAAACGTCTAGCAAATGTTTTTCTGGCACTGGCTATATCGTGTAGAGTGTTAATGCGAAGACGCATATTGCCTGAAAAATCAGTATTTAAACTGCCTTCTATAATTAAGACTTCCTCTTTTTGGATTAGATGTTCAAATTCCTCATAGATATTGCTAAAAATAAATACCTCATAATAAGCGGTTTTATCATCAAGCTGTACGAAAGCTCGCTTACCTTTTTCAGTGTTTTGAGTTCGAATGGCAGAGACTAGCCCAGCTAAAATGACAGGGACTTTTTGGTATTTTTGAGTGCCATCATCGTCGGCTAAATCAGAGAGTTTATGTGAGCGTAGTTGCTTAATTTCATCTTCGTATTCATTAATAGGATGTCCCGTAAGGTATAAACCTAGCGCATTTTTTTCTAAACGTAAACGCTCTCTTTCCTCCCATTCAGGCAGATTAGGGGCTAATTTTTCATCTTCTTCTACCACCATAGAGCCGCCGAATAAATCCACTTGACCTACTGCATCTGCACGGTGTTTTTGATCAGCCATCCGCAAAACTTCGGGCAGATGTGCCAATAAGCTATTGCGATTTTTACCCAAACTATCAAATGCACCTGCTTTAATCAATGTTTCTAAAATACGCTTAGTCACCTTTCTGGACGCAACCCGCTCGCATAAATCAGCCATTGATTTAAAAGCACCGTTTTTATCACGC
>JALVEA010000330.1 GCA_027008665.1 Thiotrichaceae bacterium
AGACATGAAACAAGCTATTCTTACAAAAAGACTGGTTTTCAAACCTTTTAAAAGAAGTGCTGAATAAAATTAGGCTTTCTAAAGTATTGGGATTAAGCGCATTCCTCGATAAAATTAATAGTGTCATTAAAATATTTAATGATGAACAAGCTAGCAATACAAGCCTAACTTGGGTTTTTAGTATGTTTTTGAGCTTCTTGTCTTAAAAAATTAATTGCAACTAAAAGCGATTCTTTCCAAATAATTTCTTTTCTATCGATCATTTGCCACAATTCTTCTAAATTCAGCCATTTTTGATCAACGATAATATCATCCTCATCTGGATTTTCGATTGGATATTCCATTAATTGAGGGTTATAAGCGACATAATAAAACATATTCACTGAGGAGAAGCGTCGATCAAATTGATGATAAAGAGACCACTTTTCAGCCTCCATTTTAACTTCTTCTGCCAACTCTTCTTTTGCTGTTTCTAAGCTATCTAAGTGTGGTTTATCCATACCGCCTGATACAAACTTCCACATTTCTGCATCACAATCTTTTCTGTATTCTTTAATAATCATTATTTTCCCTTTATGGTAAGGAAAGATAATTACAATATCATCTCTGGCTTGTCTTGGTGTCTCGCATTGTTTTTCAATCATTATTTATGTCCTGCTGCTTAATATGGGCTTTAAATACTCGCCTGTAAAAGAGCCTTTTATGGTTGCTACTTTTTCTGGAGTGCCTGTTGCAATCACTTTCCCCCCGCCATCGCCTCCTTCGGGGCCTAAATCAATAATCCAATCGGCTGTTTTAATCACATCTAAATTATGTTCAATAACAATTACTGTATTGCCTTCATCGCGTAGGCGATGCAACACTTTAAGTAGCACATCAACATCATGAAAGTGAAGTCCAGTGGTAGGTTCATCGAGAATAAATAATGTTTTTCCCGTGCTGCGTTTGGATAATTCTTTGCCCAGCTTGACCCGTTGTGCTTCACCTCCTGATAGAGTAGTTGCATTTTGCCCAAGTGTAATATAGGACAGACCAACATCCATCAGCGTTTGCAGTTTATTTTTAATACTAGGAATGGCACTGAAAAATATAAGCGCCTCTTCAACAGTCATATTCAGCACTTCATAGATATTTTTGCCTTTATAACGCACATCCAATGTTTCACGATTATAACGCTGGCTATTGCAGACATCACAAGGCACGTAAACATCAGGTAGAAAATGCATTTCAACTTTAATTAAGCCGTCACCACGGCAGGCTTCGCAACGTCCTCCTTTGACATTAAAACTAAAACGTCCTGCGCTATAACCCCTTGAGCGTGCTTCGGGCGTAGAGGCAAATAAATCACGGATTGGGGTGAAAACGCCTGTATAGGTGGCTGGATTAGAGCGTGGGGTGCGCCCAATCGGTGCTTGATTAATATCAACAACTTTATCAATATGATGCAGTCCTATGATTGTCTTTACGGGTGATTTGGGCTTATCACTATTATGTAAATGATGGGCAATATTGGGGTATAGGGTGCGATTGATTAAGGTTGATTTTCCTGAACCTGATACGCCTGTGATGCAAGTCATCAAACCGACTGGAATTTCTACGCTAATATTTTGTAAATTATTACCCGTTGCGCCGATTATTTTTAGCATTTTCTTTTTATTAATTGCTGTGCGTTTGCTAGGAATTTCTATTTTTCGTTTGCCTGATAAAAAACTTCCTGTAATTGATTGTTTATTTTTTGCAATTTGCTCAGGTGAACCTTTTGCCATGATATAACCACCATGTTTACCTGCTCCAGGGCCAATATCCACCACATAATCAGCATGACGAATGGCATCTTCATCATGTTCAACCACAATTACGGTATTACCTAAATCACGTAAATGGGTCAATGTTTTTAATAGCCGTGCATTATCGCGTTGATGTAAACCAATTGAGGGTTCATCTAAGACATACATCACCCCCACTAAACCTGCTCCAATTTGTGAAGCAAGACGAATTCGCTGAGCCTCACCGCCTGATAAGGTTTCTGAACTACGACTGAGGGTGAGATAATCCAAACCTACATTGACTAAAAACTCTAGCCGTAATTTGATTTCACGTACAATCTTATCTGCAATCTTTTCTTCTTTTCCCGACAGCTTTAATTGTTCAAAAAATTCATAAGTCGCACCAATAGAAAGAGCCGTTATTTCAGATAAATTTCTATCGTTAATAAAGACATTGCGAGCCGATTCATTAAGACGTGCGCCTTTGCAGTCTGGG
>JALVEA010000331.1 GCA_027008665.1 Thiotrichaceae bacterium
TTACATGCTATTCCAACACCTGGACATACCGATGGTTGTACAAGCTACCTCTGGCGTGATCGTATTTTTACAGGAGATGCCTTATTAATTAATGCCTGTGGACGCACTGACTTCCAACAAGGAAGCGCGGAAGTTTTATATGACAGTCTTCAAAAGTTATTAACCTACCCTGATGAGTACCTCGTCTATCCAGGACATGATTATAATAACTTACGAGTCAGCAGTATTGGACAGGAAAAGCAAGTAAACCCTTATATAGCCAATGTATCAAAGGAAGAATTTATTGAGAAAATGGATAATCTTCAACTGCCTAAACCCAAAAAAATTGATACCTCTTTGCCAGCTAATTTACGCTGTGGTGATCGAATGGCAGCGTAGCAAAATAGCTATCGTCTTTCAGACAAATAATCTCCTGATAACGGGAATGAAGCTTCAGCTTTTCAGTTATCAAGATGAAATTTAATAAATGAACATCTATAGCATAGAGTTTATTAAATAGAGCAAAAGGTTAGCTTTCCCTCATTATTATGACTCCACGGGGAACGACCTATTGCGATATTTTAACCAACTTAAAAGCCTCACAAAATTGTGAGGCTTTTTTTATATTCAGATTTTGCTAAAACCACAGGAGAACAAGCCTAGGCTTGTTCTCCTGTGGTTTTGGCGCTGTATCTTTATACTTATATTAAACCTCGTTGTGCAAAGGAGACTACTTCATCGCCTACAACAAAATGATCTAATACGCGCACGTCGAGGAATGATAGGGCTTGTTTTAGGGTTTCAGTAATGCGCTGGTCGGCTTGGCTGGGTTCTGCGACTCCTGAGGGGTGGTTGTGTGAGAAAATAACAGCGGCGGCATTATGGTGTATTACGCGTCGAATCACTTCACGCGGATGAACGCTGGCGCTGTCAATCGTTCCTTGGAATAATTCTTCAAATTCAATCACTCGATGTTTTGTATCTAAAAAAATGCAACAGAAGACTTCATAAGGGTAGTTGCGCAATTGCATTTTCAGATAATCTTCAACCGCAGAAGCATTCAGTAGCACATCGCCATGTCGCATTTTTTCATCTAAATAACGACGCGACATTTCCACTACTGCTTTCATTTGGACGAATTTTGCCTGTCCTAAGCCTTTGTGTTGACAAAATCTTTCTTGCGTTGCCCCTAGTAGAGCATTTAGTCCGCCTGAGTCATTAAGCAAGTCTTTAGCTAAGTCAACGGCACTTTTTCCTTTAATGCCTGTACGCAGAAATATTGCTAATAATTCTGCATCAGATAAGACCTCGGCACCTCGTTGTAGTAGTTTTTCGCGTGGTCTATCTTCTATTGCCCAATCAGTGATTGCCATAATGTCGTTTGTCTCTTTAGAAATTTAATGCAGAAAAGGTTAGATTAATTGTGGATTGATACTTAAACTTCAGCGCATTATGACTAAGCAATTGAATAAAAACATCGTTGTAGGGATAAGTGGCGGTATTGCGGCTTATAAATCGGCAATATTGGTACGTGAACTGATTAAAGCAGGTGCAAAGGTACGTGTTTGTATGACGGATGCCGCCACTCAATTTATTACTCCTCTCACCTTTCAAGCATTATCAGGTAATCCTGTTCATACTGATTTGCTAGATAATCGTGCGGAGGCGGCGATGGGGCATATTGAGTTAGCACGTTGGGCAGAGCTTATTATTATTGCCCCTGCCAGTGCCGATATTATGGCGCGTTTGGCACAGGGTATGGCGAATGATTTACTCACCACCTTATGCTTGGCATCAAAGGCCCCACTTCATCTTGCCCCTGCGATGAATAGTATTATGTGGGAAAATGCGGCCACTCAAGCGAATTTACAATTATTGCAACAGCGAGAGATAAAGATTCACGGCCCTGCAGTCGGTGAACAAGCCTGTGGCGAAACGGGTGCGGGTCGAATGTTGGAGCCTGATGAAATCATTGCAAGGCTATTGCAAAATCAATCTGTCTTAAATAATAAAGCACTTTCACTGCATGGAAAGCATGTTCTACTGACCGCAGGGCCAACACGAGAAGCGATTGACCCTGTACGTTATATCAGCAATAGAAGTTCAGGTAAAATGGGCTATTCCATTGCTATTGCGGCACGAGATTTAGGGGCAACGGTTAGTCTGGTTTCTGGACCTGTTAGTCTCCTAGCACCGCAAAATATTGATATTATTAAAGTAGAATCTGCCGCCCAGATGTATTCAGCCACATTGGCGGCGGCTAAATCTGCGGATATA
>JALVEA010000332.1 GCA_027008665.1 Thiotrichaceae bacterium
ATAGGCGGTATACACTTTGTGCGGATCATGTCCACCGCGATTGAGTCGCCAAATATCAGCATCTGACATTTTCTCAACCATTGCCGCTAATTCAGGGTATTTACCAAAAAAATGTTTACGCACATAAGCACCATCTTTTGCCTTATAGTTTTGGAAATCTCCATCCACCACCTCTAACATACGTTTTTTAAGAATACCACTATGATCACGAGCCAGTAAATTATCCCAGTAAGAACCCCATAGCACTTTAATCACATTCCAACCTGCACCACGGAACATAGCTTCCAGTTCTTGAACGATTTTTCCATTGCCTCGCACAGGACCGTCTAAACGCTGTAAATTACAATTCACAACCCATGTTAGATTATCTAATTGTTCACGACCTGCAAGGGAAATTGCCCCTAATGTTTCAGGCTCGTCGGTTTCTCCATCACCGACAAAACTCCAAACACGCCGATTCCGTGTATCCGCCAGTTTACGGAAATGCAAATAACGCATAAAACGCGCTTGATAAATGGACTTAATAGGTCCTAAACCCATTGAAACGGTTGGGAACTGCCAATAATCAGGCATTAACCAAGGATGAGGATAAGAGGATAAACCTTTGCCGTCTGCTTCTTGACGAAAATTGTCCATATCCTCTTCATCAAAACGACCTTCAAGGAAAGAACGCGCATAGATTCCAGGGGTAATATGCCCCTGAAAATAAATTAAATCTCCCCCATGTTCAGGAGACGGCGCATGCCAAAAATGATTAAATCCCACATCATAAAGCGTTGCTGAAGAAGCAAAAGAAGCAATATGACCACCAAGTTCCGAACTTTTACGATTAGCTCGCACCACCATTGCTGCCGCATTCCAACGAATATAACTACGAATACGACCCTCTAACGCTTGATCACCAGGATTCGTTTTTTCAAGATGAGTAGGAATGGTATTTATATAAGCAGTATTACCAGAATAAGGCAAATTTGCACCGTTATGACGTGCAGTATCAATCAATTGTTCGAGAATAAAATGTGCTCGATCAACCCCTTCCATTTCAATAATAGCTTCAAGCGACTCAATCCACTCCTGTGTTTCTTGTGGATCTATATCTGAAAGTGCTGTTTGACTCAATTCATTCATATCAATACGCATAGAGTTATCCCTTTTTTTTAGTCGCAATACAATAGAACAATACTAGGGTTTAAGTCAAAATATTTAACCTCTCCAAATAATCCACTTAAATATTAAGAAATTACAAAGTAAAAATAGATTGAGGTTGCTTTTTAGCAAAATAAACAAATAACAATGAGAGACTATCTTTAACTATTTTATTTGGAATCACAGCTAACAATCCTGTAAGCTCCATGATGCACCTTTAAACAGAGAAAAAAATGCCAGAGCAAACTATATTTACTCCCATCGGTAAACGCTTCCGTCGTTTTTTACCCGTTGTTATTGATTTAGAAACAGGGGGATTCAATCATAAAACCGATGCTTTACTAGAAATTGCTGCTTCCTTTTTGCATATTGATGAAAAAGGTATGCTCTCTAGAGTCAAAACCTTAAGCTGGCATATCACCCCCTTTGAAGGCTCGAACTTAGAACCTAAGTCATTAGAAGTTAATGGTATTAATCCAGACTTACCCTTTCGACAAGCCATTGCGGTTGATGAGCGCGTAGCCATTAATGAATTATTTAAAGCAGTACGAAAAGAAATCAAACTCAATAAATGCACCCGTGCCATTTTAGTCGGACATAACGCCAACTTTGATCTTAATTTTTTAAATGCAGCCGTCGAACGTTTAGGACAAAAACGTAACCCCTTCCACCCTTTTAGCACCTTCGACACCGTATCACTAGCGGCACTCGCCTATGGTCAAACTGTATTAGCTCGCGCAGTAAAAGCTGCTAATTTTCCTTGGGACAGTAATGAAGCACATTCCGCTGTTTATGATACTGAGAAAACCGCTGATTTATTTTGTCAAATTATGAATGACTGGCAAGAATGTCGTCCTTTTGAAACACTAGGACGCTAGTTTAAAGTTAAAGTGATGAAAAATCCCGATAATTCACCTAAATTACCTAAGATTCAACAATACTTCGGACAATTAATTTAGATAAGTAGAAAGAGTGAGAGCTTCCCCAATTGTAAGAGTTACCAAACAACTCACAGAACAGGAAGCTCTCATGAAGAAGAGTATAACAGTTGCACTTAGTGCAATGACAGGACTATTTAAACCTCAGCAAAAATTTATCACAAGCT
>JALVEA010000333.1 GCA_027008665.1 Thiotrichaceae bacterium
TTACAACTATATGCGTGGCGAGTTTATGGATGAACCCTTTATTCGCTTTGAACAGGCAGTCAAAGAAGCCTATGAAGCAGGGTATTTAGGTAAAAATATTCAAGACACAGGCGTTGATTTCGATTTGTACGGTTCGCTTGGTGCGGGAGCCTATGTCTGTGGTGAAGAAACGGCTTTATTAGAATCTTTAGAAGGAAAAAAAGGGCAACCACGCTTTAAGCCGCCATTCCCTGCGAGCTTTGGTTTATATGGTCGTCCAACCACGATTAATAATACCGAAACACTTTCCTCCATCCCCGTTATTTTACGCAAAGGGGGTGAGTGGTTTAGAGATTTGGGCGTTGAGAACTCAGGTGGTGAAAAACTATTTTCTATGTCAGGGCACTTAAATAACCCCGGTAATTTTGAAGTACCCATGGGTATGCCTTTTAGTGAGCTATTAGAGATGGCAGGGGGGGTTCGCAATGGCAATAAACTCAAAGCCATTATTCCAGGTGGTTCATCCGTTCCTGTCGTACCTGCTGATGTGGCGATGAAACTAACAATGGACTACGACACGATTCAAAAAGCAGGGTCTTATTTAGGCTCAGGTGCAGTAATGGTAATTGATGAAACCACCGATATGGTGAAATTGCTACGCCGTATTTCGCGCTTCTATTTTTCTGAGTCTTGTGGTCAATGTACGCCTTGTCGTGAAGGAACAGGTTGGCTATACCGCATTTTGAGCCGTATTATTGATGGCAAAGGTACAATGGAAGATATTGATAATTTGAGTAATATTGCCCATAAAATTGAGGGTCGTACCATTTGTGCGCTAGGTGAAGCATCGGCAATGCCTGTGTGGAGTTTTGTAGAGCATTTTAGAGAAGAGTTTGTTTATTACGTTGAGCATGGTTGCTCAATGGTAAAGTCAGGATAATCAGATGAGTGAAAAGTTAATCACAATCGAAATCAACGCTACTGAGCTTCAAGTAAAGCCTGATGCGATGTTGATTGAGGTCGCTGATGATGCTGGTATTCATATACCACGTTTCTGCTACCACAAAAAATTAACAATCGCTGCTAACTGTCGTATGTGCCTTGTTGAAGTTGAAAATGCACCCAAACCTCTACCTGCTTGTGCAACACCTGTTAATGAAGGCATGAAAGTTTGGACGCGGTCTAAATATGCCTTATCAGCACAACAAGATAATATGGAGTTCTTGCTGATTAATCATCCGCTTGATTGTCCTATTTGTGATCAAGGTGGTGAATGTGAACTTCAAGATTTAGCCGTTAGTGCAGGGGGGAGTTCTTCTCGTTTCCATGAAGTTAAACGTGTGGTTGCTGATAAAGATATTGGCCCTCTTGTTAGCACTGAAATGACACGTTGCATTCAATGTACACGCTGTATTCGCTTTGGCGAAGAAATTGCAGGAATGCGCGAAATGGGTGCGACAGGTCGTGGGGATCGCATGGAAGTGGGTACCTTTGTTGAAAAGAGCCTTGTGTCTGAATTATCAGGCAATATCATTGATATTTGCCCTGTTGGTGCTTTAACGGCAAAACCTTCACGTTATAAAGCACGTCCTTGGGATGTTGTGCAAACCGCTTCTATTGCCTCGCATGATAGCGTTGGCTCTAATATCAATCTGCATACTTATAAAAATGAATTAATACGTGTGGTTGCAGGTGATAATGATGCCATTAATGAATGTTGGATTTCGGACCGAGACCGCTTTAGTTATCAAGGGGTAAATGCGAAAGATCGCTTAACCAAGCCGATGATTAAAAAAGACGGTATTTGGAAAGAGATTGATTGGGCAGGTGCATTGGACTCGGTTGCAGAGCTGATTAAAGCGATTGATAGTGATCAAATAGGCGCACTGGTATCACCGCGTGCAACGCTTGAAGAACAGTATTTATTACAAAAAGCATTACGTGGAGTAGGGGTCAATAATATTGATCATCGCTTACGTCAATGTGATTTTTATGATCAAGAATTAGCACCACTTGCTCCTAATCTTGGCGTTAGTATTGCGGATTTAGAACAACAAAATGCGGTTTTATTGGTAGGCTCTAATATTCGTCAGGAACAGCCGATGCTAAATCATCGTTTACGCAAAGCCGCTTTAAAGGGCGCGCGTATTATGACGGTGAATTTGCGCGAATATGATTTTAACTACGAGACTGCAGAACAGTTGACAGGCAATGTAACACAAATGCTAGAAAGATTAGCAGGTATTGCCTTAGCAAGCGG
>JALVEA010000334.1 GCA_027008665.1 Thiotrichaceae bacterium
GCCAACTTAGATTAAGCTCATTTTTATTCCCTGTATGCAGTTGTATTGGGGGAGAAATAGCTTTGTGATTATCAATTTTCCATCCATTGATGCCAGCCCCTGTAATAGAATTGCCACTATTATTGATAGATTGCTGACCTTTCGTTTCTAAAATTTGAATTCCATCCTCTGTTATCACTAGTTCTCCTTGATCTGCCTCTGGAATAAGACCTGTCTCAGCAGTAGGGAGTGGAGCTACAGGTTCTGATATATTGGGTTTAACAAGGAATGAAGGATGAGTTTTTACTGGTGGCAAACGAGGGTTAGTTGCAGGAGAGCTTAAATAATTCATTAAAGCGGCATATTTAGGTGTTGATGCTTGGTTCGGATAATCTAACATAGAGAAAAAGTTTTTATTCGTTAGCTCTCCAATTCCATAAAAGTGCATTAACAAACCCCCACCATGTTTTTCCCAGCCTGATAAATAGCGTTCATAAGCTTGTTGCATACGTGGATCTTTTTGTGCCTTCATAAACATATTCAATACCGCAGGGTCTTTTACCGTATGGGGAGGGTCATAGCGGATGAGATGTTGTCCAGCCTCATAAGCAAGTAATTCTAAGCCATATTTATCGGCTAGCTTTTTACTACTATCGACATAAAGCCCTAAGGTTAGATTGATCGCCCCGCTAGGATGTCCTTTTTTCAAAGAACCGCCTTGTAAAATTTCATGGAATAAACGTTCCATGCCACCATCCGGGTCTTGTGTCCATTGTTTGACTTCAGGACGATGTTCTAAACGTGCAATATAATCACCAAAATAAGGACCAATCGCATAAGCATCGACATATTTTCCACAACCACCTGCTTCTTTCCATAGAGGACAATCCAGTGTTTCAGTACCCACCCACGGAACAGCAGCCTGTGCTGATAAGACACATTTTACTCGATGACGTTGTTTACCAAATTCTTTTTTCCAAATATTGCACATTTCAACGCTACGTTTTGCATACCAGTTAGCAGCCATTGAAACACGACGTTGATAAGGTGGTTTATCCGTATAAGGAAAATGCCACAATTTATCTGCTTTGCGAGCAGCGTAAGTGGTTGCAGGAAAAATGGTATTCCACATTTCATTAGAGTATTCGAGATAAACTTTCTGATTTTTTCTCAGACGTTTTTTAACCATTTTCGCATAACGTCGCATATAATCATCACTAGCTTTATAAGGGACACTTAACCACGGTGTAGCATTAATAATATTTGCTAGGTCGATCATTATTTCAGCAGGAACGCCTTTATTACCCGAATAATGAGCAAATGAAGGCGTAGCGCGTTGATACCATTCACTCGCATCATTAGAACGCGAATTTGACCATGTCATAAAACGAATAGCATGCAGGGGTTCTAAACGATTCAAATAATCTAAATTAAAGATTTCTTGTTGATAATTATGTTCGTTTTTTTTGGCAACAATGTGAATCTCACGAATATAATTTTTTGGATTGGTAGCGCTAATGATTAAACGTAAATTGCGTTTAGGTGATAATAGGTCAAACTCGATATGACCTTGATGATTTTGTACGATCTTTAAATCACCTTCTAGTTTAATTGTACCTCGACCTTTATAAAGTACCACATAACGCCCCAAGGGAAAGTGATCTGGTAATTTCCATGTACTTGTAACACGAGTAAATATGGGTTTTTCTTCTGCTTTCGGAATAGATTTTACCCAACCATTTTTATCTAAATCGAGCAATTTTTGTT
Source organism: Thiotrichaceae bacterium (assembly GCA_027008665.1). GTDB lineage: Bacteria > Pseudomonadota > Gammaproteobacteria > Thiotrichales > Thiotrichaceae > JAGLBW01. The sequence goes on from JALVEA010000334.1 coordinate 1,747, forward strand.
CTTTTGTATTGAATGAGTTTTGCTGTGTACAATCGGGGTCAAGACCTTGTTTAGCTTGCCAATCATAACGACAGGAAGTAAACCATCCGCGTGAAATTTTAAAAATATCGGTAAAAGGAACAGCAGAGGTTAGCTTATCAAGGCTACCGACATTGGTTCCTAAACGAGGATTGGAGCTGTATTTGGCGGATACGGATGGTATAATAAAAAAGCAACACAATAGAGTAACGATAAAATGGCGCAATTTCTCCTTAACTAGTTTATTAATGCGTGACTGCACTGTTTTTCCCTTTTGTTGTTATTAAATGGATATAACTAAACTATAAATGGAGTATATCATGAATCCAGAAGTGTTAGGCAAAATAACGGCTCTCAAAGGGGTGCTTGGTGTCACATTAACCGACCCATACGGTGAATTATTATCCTCCAGTATAGATAATGAAAAGGTAAATGAATTTATCGCCTTTATGCCCGGTATTACACCTGTTATTGAAGAAGGGCTTGGACTAGGAGAAATTAGTCAAGTGGTATTAAAAGGACCTCAGCTTGATAATCTTACAATCGTTGTTGATAAAGGGCAGTCATTAGGTGTGCAATCAGAACCGCGTGGTTCTATTCAGGTTTTAAGTCGGCAAATCAAAGAAATACTGACCACCTAACGCTTTAATGAAGTTGTTCTATTTTTAATTACCTCTCCCCTAAGCAGGATAACAAAATGAAGTCCATTCTTGAGAATATAGTCGCATTACGAGGTGTTCATTACGCTTGTATCTATCAGGATGGGGAGGTGCTTATTTCAACTTTTCCTGATAGCAATGGAGAAGGGGTTTCTGATGCCGCGCAAGCCGTAGAACAGATATTTTCTGCATTACAGGCGATAGGGCAAGCTCATAATGAAATCTATTTAACCATAGGGGAGATGCTACTGATTGCCTATTTTTTTGATGATGAACATTTAGTGATGTTGCTGACTGACAGCAAAATAAATATTCCTCTGATACATATGGGCGTTAAATCAGCTTCCGTTAAAATAAAAGCGTTGTCATCTGCTCAACCCGTAGTCCCTTTAGCTATTGAAGAGGAAATCCCAGCTCCAATCATAGCCCCTGTTCAAGAAATACCCGTTCAGGAAGTCCCCCCACCACCACCTGCTGCTATTAGCTTGGCAGTACAAGGTATTATGGATCACTTTGAGGAGCTATTAATTGATTATCTTGGTCCGGCGGCTATATTTGTTCTTGAGGATGGCGTTGATCTCTGGCGCGAAAAATATATACCGTCGGAGGAGACATTAATCAATTTGGCAGAGATTTTAGCACTAGAGCTAAATCCTGGTGATGAACGCAATGATTTTATGGCAAAGGCCAAAGGATACTTATAATTATGAAAAAAATACGCAATAAACTATTGTTTGCCATGCTCCTAGTTACGATATTGCCTCTTTTGTTAGTCGGTGGCTATGCTCTTTATTCTACTACTGACAGTTTGCGTCAAAGTAGTATCTCTGCACTTGAAAACAAGGTTTCTTTAGTCGGTGAACGAGTGGAGCATTTTCTTGAAAATGTGTCGAGTGACTTGTTTTATTTACGTGATTCCAGTGCTATTAATCTTTATCTTTCAGGTCTTGATGGTGATGCTGAGTCGAGTCAATTATTATTGGAAAACTTCAGCCAGAGTTTGATGGTTTTTTCTGATAAAAGAAAAATTTATTCGCAGATTCGTTTTATCAATAAAGAAGGAATGGAGGTTGTACGGGTTAATTATAATGGTGGTGATATAACTGTTACGCCAAAGGATAAATTACAAAATAAAAAAGGTCGTTATTATTTTGATGATACGATTAAACTAAAAAAAGATGGCTTAATGATTTCACCGCTAGATCTCAATCGTGAAAAAGGTAAAATCGAAATGCCGATTCGTCCTACCTTGCGTTATGCAACCCCTGTTTTTAATGCAAGTAATGAGTTACAAGGCATTATTATTGTCAATATCTTAGCTAAAAAGTTACTAAACATTATCAGTAAAGAAAATCTGCCTAATGAAACCTTAGTTTTTGTTGATAAAGCAGGTTATTACTATCAGCACCCTGACGAAAGTAAACTATGGGGCAGTAAAGATGATTTAGATACTGGTAAAAACTTATTTACTGATAAAGCCTCAGTACAAAAGAGTATCACTAAAGAAAAGAAAATCGGTCATTTTGAAACGGGAGATGACATTGCCTCTTATCATCCTGTTTTACTTAATAATGGACGGCATCAATTAGGAACAATTATTGACTTTGTACCGAAAAAAGTTGTTTTCTCTCCTGTCTCATTATTTATCTGGATTTTTATCGGTATCGCTTTATTTGCACTCTTGGTTGCCTTTTTATTAGCGATGACCCTCGCTTCTTCTATATCTCGCCCATTAGAAACGCTAAAGGATGAAGTGGAAAAATTAGCTAAAGGGGATTTGGGGTCTGCGATTGACGTTGAAACAAATGATGAAGTTGGAGAGTTATCACATGCAATTGAAAAACTCCGCCGTTCAATGCAAATTCTTATGAGGCGTGCAAGCAAATAATCTTAATAGAGCCACTATTATTACTAAGACCTGTTTAGAATGGTTTTGTGATCTTTTGACCTTTAGGGAATTTTAATGAAGAAAGAAAAAAGCATTAGAAAACAGTTTAATATTGCATTGACAGCCCTCTATTTATTGAGTTTATTAATAACACTTCCTCTTGTGTATTATATGACAGCTAAAGAGGTTTATAATAATGCAAATAAAGAGCTTTCTTTGCTGGTTGATATGGTTCAGTCAATACGAACTTATATTAGAAAAGATATACGTCCAGAATTGTTTCAAAGGGGCGTATTACATGCTCCTGCCGTTTCATCAACGGTTGCCACACGTCATGTAGCGGGACATTTTAGAAAATTGCAACCTAAATACTATATCAAGACTGCTTCTGATAACCCCTTAAATCAAGACAATCTCCCCTTGGCATTAGAACAAGAGATTTTGACCTATTTTAGAAAAAATCCTGATGAAAAAGGATTAACGAGAGAGGGAGTGATAAAAGGACAACGTTATTTAGTCTCCTCTCGTCCATCGATTAGTAAAGCTAATTGTAATTTATGCCATGCATCTCCTGAAAAAGCACCTAAACAAATTGTTAAAACCTACGGAAAAGAAAGTGGTTATGGTTATAAAATTGGAGATATTGTTGGTATCAGTGTAGTTGGTGTCCCTTTAAATAATATTAATATTGTTTCTGTAAAACGAGGACTAATATTAGCAGGCTTGATGACTTTTATGTTTACTTTAGCAATGATTATTATTAATGGACTAGTAAAGAAAAAAATACTTCATCCACTTGAGGAACTAAGCAATACCGCACAAGCCATCAGTAGAGGAGAGCTAGATAAATCAGTAAGGATACAGAGTAATGATGAAATGGGACGATTAGCGCATTCTATTGAGCTTATGCGCCGTAGTCTGCAAACCGTAATGAAACGTCTTAGGGCTAAGAATTAGGTATCAAAACTATTAATCCCTAAATTTCTTAGTGATTAGTGTGTTTCATATTGAGTTTGGATTTTTTCTCAAAAAATTGAGAGAAAATCCCAAGCTTTTTTAATTCAAACTTATGATGGGGATAAAAAATGACTCAAATTATAATGGGAATCTTGGTTTGTACTCTACTGCTATCCAGCAAAATGGTAGGGGCAGAAGAGGATACAGAGCATTTAAAAGATATTAGCAAGGCGGTCAGCGCTCAATTACTTCGTTTAAAACAGAAAAAAATAAATGCCAAACCTGAAGTGCCTACTTCCAGTAATAAAGTTTCAGCTAACTCGAAGCAAAAGAACCCAGAAACAAAAAAGAATCCCCCTCCTACAAAAGAAAAAGCATCAAAAATTCCTCCTCAATTAGCTTCTGATAAGTCGGCAAGTCAGTCAGAAAAAGAAGATGAAAGTTTACAAAAAGATGGAAAAATAATAAAAAAGTCGCTTGAATTAAAACCCAAAAAAACTTCTCAGACTAATCTGCAAAAAAATGATTTACTTCGACAACAAATTCAAAATATTGTTAATACAAAATCTAACTAAATACTAAAATTTGTCTATTTTTTAGCATTTGGAAAAAAGTACAACAGGTTAGTTGTATAACAACTTGTTGTATTTCTACCTCTAATTTTAACTAACTTACACTTAGTAATGACCTCTTGATTACCAGGAAATTGTACTGTGCATGTGCCTTTTTTAGCATGATCATAAAGCTCACAAGACGCATACCCTTTTCTTCTTCCTACACGTAATGCAGTATTACTTTTTTTGTTATACATTGCTCTTACCGCAGAAACTGATGATTTCTTGATATCCTTAATGCTAAGCTTTTTACTGTTAGAGTTTACAGCTGCGAAGAGTGTATTTGATAATAAAACAAGCACTGCGGAGGTAAATAGTATTGTTTTCATTGGATCCCCTTGAAGACTTCCGTTGTCTAAATAATTGTATTTTTTAATATAAAACATAAAAAATCAAATTTGATTAATTTATAATCAAAATCAGTTGCGTTAATAATAAGCTATTAACTTAAAAAATTAAGTCTAATACAAATGTATTAGATAGTAGATAGTTTATACCTTAGTCTTAATAAAATTAACAATTTATAGAAAAATATTCAGGATTTTTTTTACATCTATTCGAAAACAGAAATAGCATTGTAAAAAATTAATCGAGACCAAAAATTATGCATGTTAGTGTATTATAAAATACTAATAATTAAAAACACAATAAAAATATCAAGGTAGATATTGAGGTTAAAAAAATAAGCTGCTACATCTGTGTCTATCACTGTTGTATAAAAGTCACAAATAAAACCGATATTTTTGATTTATACACTGATTACTTAATCACCTCCTTTAGCTATACAACCGCGACAGGATTGTCCACTATTTTGGATGGCGCAGTGAGCCACGACCAAGTGACTCGTTTTCTGTCACAACAAGACCTCACGTCAAAAGAGCTTCAATTCGTTACGAGTTAATCCTGCTTTTTGTCAGGGAATAATAAGCAACCGCTTTTTTATCTTCTTTAAATTTTACGCTTTAAACCAATGTTATTGCTCGCTTGGTAACGATAAAGCTGTGGCTAATAATGCCTGAAATTTATAGACGATACCACGATCTCGTTACGTGGCTCTGGCCACGTAATGCAGGTTGACGACTCTAGCCGTCTGATAGTCGGTGGTTGAAGCCATTAGTAAAAAATATGGATGGGTTTAAATCTCGTTACGTGGCTTTGGCCGCGTAATGTAGTTTGACAGCTCTAGCCGTCTGATAGTAGGTGGCTAGAACCACTAATAAAAATGCCGAGGCTGGAGCCTCGGCACTAGTAAAATTTTTTATTTGATTTTTCTTAATGAAAAATGGCAGGAGATAGTTATGAGTTTATTTAGAGCCTTAAATACAGCCAGTTTGGAGGCAAATTTAAATAAAAATGAGGCGAAAGTGTACACGGCGCTGATGAATCAAACCCTTGGTTATGGTAAATCTTTTGATCATTTAACCGATAAACGTTTGGCACAGTTGACAGGGATTCGCATAGATCGCTTGTATATTGCGATAGAGGGTGTGATTGAAAAGGAGTTATTTGAGGTGGAGGAGTCGAAGCATTATGATTATCGCTACAGTATTGCTGAAAAATTCTTAGATCAATACCCTGTTTTTTTTACGCCTCATCTCCCGAAAAATGGAGAAAATTTCCGAGAAAAAGAAAATATTTCCGAAATTCAGAAAATGCTTCCGAAAAACGGAGACATACATAATACAACCTCTACATCTTTTGACCTTACATCTTCTAACCAACAACAACAGCGGCCTGTGCAAGCAATCGCCAAACCTGCACCCTCCTGCAATTTTGATGTTGTTGTTGAATTACCTAAAATAATTGAAGAAAAACATCGTCCTGCCTGTATTCACGCGCTTGGTGGTTTATCAGTTGAACAACAGCAACGAGTTCTCAAAGTGTTTGAAATCAAAGCTAAAAGCGAAGTGATTTACAACCCTGTGGGGCTGTTAATCGTTTTGGCAAAGGCGGAACGAGAAGGGCGTTTAATTGTTCCCAAGGTGATGAAACACCCCTCGCATCAACTTTTTCATGCTCCAGAAGCCGCTAAACCCTCTGAAATCTCCGAACCTTCTGAGCCTTGTGAAAGCTCTAACTCTTCACCCAATAACACTGATAAAGAAATCATGGAAGATCATTTTGGCAAACTTGATTGGCTAAGATTTAATGCAAAATTAAATGATCAATCCATGCTAGCCCTTGCAGAAAAACTCCAGATGAAAGCTTATTTGCAAAATCAAGAAATGATGCAGTTTTGGTTAACCTTTCATGCCAAACAAGAGCATAAAACGGTTCAAGAACTGGCTAAAATACTGGAACTTCCTAACACCATGCATTGTTTGGAATAGTCCTGTAGGGAGAGAAATATTTGGTATACCCATAATTATGGGTGTCCTAGATTTTCCATTAATCAACCTCTCATAGCTAATTTCACACTGGTTTTGATGAAACTTCTCTCTGTATATGCTCTTTACTATAGATATTCATTTATTAAATTTTATCTTGATGACTGAAAAGCTGAAGCTTTCACTCCTGATTATCAGGAAAAATCTATCTACGAGAACTGCTTGCTATTAGCATCGCTATTGCAAATAAGACCATTACCACAGAGAATAAGCTTAGGGCTTCTGCCATTGTAATATTAAAGAGTAATTTAGGTGTGTAGCCGCAAGATGTCCAAGGTTCAAAAAAAGAGGGCATCCATTTATCAACGGCGATCCAGTTAGGGAAATTTAAGGTTGCGGCGCATTCACCTTGAATAAAGCCACGTTCTGTTCCTAAAAGTTGATAGGAGCGTTCTAACATGCCAGCAAAGGTTAATAGCAGTGCGCTAGATAGGGTGATTTGCGCTATTTTAAGGGATCTTAGAAAAAGTCCTAATAATGAAAAAATAATCAAAGCAACAACTAGCAGTCTGAAATGAATACATAAAATACAGGGAGGTTCATCCATTATGTATTGATAAAAAAAGGCAACGGCTTCGAGTGCAATACCGAGCAGAATCAGGGCGATCCAGAAGGATTTTCCCTGCATAAGTTGTTGTAGTTTCGTTATCATTTAAAGCGTTTCCCTGCGATTAAAATTAATACTAATACGGGGATACCTAAGGCGGCTGTGAATATAAAGAAATTAGGGTATCCCATACTATCTACCATTGAACCCGAGTAACCACCGAGGATTTTAGGTAGTAGTGTCATTAAGGAGCTAAAAATAGCATATTGCACCGCTGTAAATGAGATATTTGTCAATTTGGATAAAAAAGCGATAAAAGCGGCACTCGCTAGACCTGCGGAGAGGTTATCAGCGGATATAACAAGATAGAGCATCGTCATATCATGCCCTGTATTGGCTAATAGCATAAATAAGATATTCGTCCCTGCGGATAAGGCGGCCCCTAAAAAGAGTATTTTCATTACCCCAAAACGCACCGACAATAAGCCACCTAAAAAACCACCTGCAATGGTCATAAATAAACCGAAGGTTTTTACTATATTGGCAATTTCTATTTTAGTAAAACCAAGGTCTTGATAAAAAACATTAGCAATAACGCCCAGTACAATATCAGAGATGCGGTATAAACCAATTAATGCCAGTAATAACCACGCTAACCCCATACCATAACGGCTAAAGAAATCTTTAACAGGTTCAATATAGGTTTCATCTACCATCGATTGACGTACCATACCTGATAAAACCACCAATTTAGCGACGATAGCTGCCATGATTATCGCTGTTGCTAGACGTAATGTTTCAATAATAAAGCTGGCTAAATGTTTATTTGAAAAGGTTTCTGTTAAGGCTTTTTTGCTGGATTTAACCATCTCCGCACTAAAATAAAAAGTAGCAATAAAAGCCGATACAGCAAGGATAAATAAGAGTAAAAAACGCAAGTATTCTGAGGCATTATGTTTTGCATTATCTTCGCGTTGCTTTATTGGCTCAGGGATTAAAAGGGTTGTTATTACGCCTACTAGCATCACAGATGACATAATTGCATAAGTCCAATACCATGCGGTATAGCTATAGCTTTCTTTGCTTGATCCAAAATAACTGGCTAAATATAACGCCCCTGCGCCTGCCACTAACATGCCAATACGATAACCTGCAATATAGGTGGACGACATCATCGCTTGTAAATCACTATCGGCGGATTCAATCCGATAGGCATCAATCACGACATCTTGTGTTGCGGAAGAAAAGCCTAACAGTACCGCCGCTAATGCCATTATGGTGAGGCTATTTTCGCTTTCTAATGGATTGGTCATTCCCATCCATAAAATCGCAGTGATAATGGAACATTGTGATAGCAACATCCAACTGCGTCGCCGCCCTAACCATTGTGTTAAAAAGGGAATGGGTAATTTATCAACCAAAGGAGCCCAGACAAATTTAAATGAATAACCTAAGGCTGCCCAACTGAAAAAGGTTACTGCGGAACGTTCAACACCTGCTTCTCGCAACCATAATCCTAAGGATGAAAAAATCAGTAAAATGGGAATACCTGCTGAAAATCCAAGAAAAAGCATGGTGACGACGCGAGGATGGGTAAAGCTGGCAATGGTTTCTAACCAGCTCTGTGTTGGCTCTATGGGGGCGTTATCTAGTTTCATTTATTTATATCCATATAATTATAATCAATGATTAGAGGCGCATGATCTGAAAATCGTTCAGTTTTATAAATACTTGTGCTTAAAACCGTGCCTTTGAGTGAAGGGGATAGTATCTGGTAATCAATTCGCCAACCTGTGTTATTGTTATAGGCTTGCCCACGAAAAGACCACCAAGTATAGCTATGTTCTTGTTGCTCTATTTCACGAAAGGCATCGACAAAGCCTACCTCATCAAACAATGTATCTAGCCAAGCGCGTTCTTCAGGTAGAAAACCTGAGTTTTTCAGATTACCTTTCCAATTTCTTAAGTCTGCCTTTTTATGCGCAATATTCCAGTCACCTGCAATAATATAATCGCGTCCTGAAGCTTTCATTTCGAGCATTTTTTGCATAAAGAAATCCATACAACGAAATTTCACCTGCTGACGCGCTTCTTTTGCTGAGCCAGAGGGCATATACAGCGAAATCACACTTAAATTGCCAAACTGGGCTTCGATATAACGTCCTTCAGCATCAAACTCCTCATGTCCCATGCCCATAATGACAGCATCAGGCTTATATTTGCAGTATAAGGCGACCCCACTATAGCCTTTTTTTTGTGCATCGTGATAATAGCAATGCATTCCTTCGGGGTGAAAGATGGGATCTTCTAATTGATGGATTTGTGCCTTTGTTTCTTGAATACAAACGACATCAGCATTTTGAGTGGGTAGCCAATCGAAAAACCCCTTGCGAGCAGCCGCTCGAATACCATTAGTATTGGCAGTAATAATACGTATCATAATTGTTATAAATTAATTTCGCTTAGAAAGTATCACTATAACATGCGCTTTGTTATTTGGAGTAGCTTTGATATAACGCTTGGCTTTCAACAATCGCTTCGCCAATTTTATAAAATATTCCCTTTTTTCTCATGCCTCTGTTAGAGTTCGGGGTCATCAAAAATCATCCCTAAAAATAGCGAATGGAGAATTTATAAATATGCCAATTAAAATAGGGGTTCCCAAAGAGAATGCGGAAGGTGAACGCCGTGTTGCGATGGAACCTAGTGTGATTACTCGTTTAAGTAAATTAGGTCTTGAGGTTTTAATTGAATCGGGGGCGGGAACGGAAGCTTATATCCCTGATACTCTATTTAAAGGAGCAACTATTATTGATTCTGCAATAGAATTGATGCAACAGTCGGATATTATTTTCCGTGTGCAAGCCCCTAGTGTGGATGAAGTGGATGCGATGCCAGAGGGTTGCACCTTATTAGCCACGATTCAAGCACATAATCATCTTGATTTGGTGAAAAAGCTTCAAGAAAAAAAGATTACAAGCTATGCAATGGAGTTAGTACCGCGTATTTCTCGCGCCCAATCAATGGATGTCTTGTCATCACAAGCTGCGGTTGCAGGTTATAAGGCCGCTATTATGGGGGCTGATCTTTCGGCTCGCTTTTTTCCGATGTTGACTACCGCAGCAGGTACAATTCGTCCTTCTAAAGTGATTGTGATTGGAGTCGGTGTGGCAGGTTTACAAGCGATTGCGACCGCTAAGCGTTTAGGAGCGATTGTTGAAGCGTATGATGTGCGTCCTGAAACGGTTGAGCAAATTCAATCCTTAGGAGCAAGGGCGATAGAACTTAAAATTTCTGCCACAGGCGAAGGGGGTTATGCACGAGAGTTGACTGATGATGAGAAAAAGCAACAGCAACAAGAATTAGCCGCTTATATTGCACAAGCAGATGTATTAATTACAACCGCCGCAGTTCCAGGCCGCCCTGCGCCTAAGATTATTCCAGCATCAACCATAGAAGGTATGAAATCAGGTGCGGTTATTATTGATTTAGCCGCAGAAGGCGGTGGTAACTGTACTCTAACAAAACCCAATGAAACCATTGTGACTGATAATGGCGTGATTATTCACGGTCCCTTAAATGTCTCTAGTCAAGTTGCAGCTCATGCGAGTGAAATGTACGCCAAGAATCTATTTAATTTTATTGTTCCCATGTTTAATGATGAGGGTGAATTTGCCCCTGATTTTGAAGATGAAGTGATTGCAGGTGCGCTTCTCACCCATGAAGGTGAGGTTAAACATCAAGCAACGCGTGAATTATTAGCCAAAGAAACAAAAGGAGTCTCCTAATGGAAGGTTTTATCGCACTTTATATCTTTATGTTAGCCGCCTTTACAGGGTATGAGATTATCTCCAAAGTACCTGTTATTTTGCATACACCATTAATGTCTGGATCTAATTTTGTCCACGGTATTGTATTAGTTGGTGCAATGGTTGTGATGGGAAATGCTGAAACAGGAATGCAAACTTTTATTGGTTTTATTGCCGTTATTCTTGCCGCAGGTAATGCAGTCGGTGGTTATGTGGTCACTGAACGTATGCTGGAAATGTTTAAAAGCAGTGGAGGTAAGAAATAATGAATATTATTGTTGATGGCTCTTATTTTATTGCCGCAATCCTCTTTATTTTAGGTCTAAAGCAAATGAGCTCTCCTGTAACGGCACGTCGCGGTATTATTTGGGCGGGTGTTGGCATGCTGCTAGCGACGATCATTACCTATTTCCATCAAGATATTCATCATAATTATTTTTGGATGACGTTAGCAATTGGTATTGGTGGCGCAATAGCATGGGTAACAGGCAAAAAAGTTGCGATGACCGATATGCCTCAGATGATTGCACTGTATAACGGCATGGGAGGCGGTGCTGCCGCTGCTATTGCAACCGTGGTCTTAATGCAAAATAACAATAGTCATGATGTAACTCATCAAGCCTTAGCTGTGTTAGGCGCATTAATTGGTGCGATTGCATTTTCTGGCTCTATGATAGCTTTTGCAAAACTGCAAGGGATTATGTGGAAAGTGTATCGCTTTAAAAACCAACAATGGATTAATCTAGCCGTTTTCCTAACAACGATTATGATCGGTTTGCATCTCTCCTTTAGTGGTGCCGATTATGGTATGGGGCTTTTGGTTTTCTTCTTTGCACTGGCACTTGCCTTTGGCATTATGATGACCATCCCTATTGGTGGTGCGGATATGCCCGTTGTGATTTCCTTATATAATGCTTTCACAGGCTTAGCGGTTGGTTTTGAAGGTTATGTACTGGGTAATCCCGCCATGATGATTGCAGGTATTGTGGTCGGTTCGGCAGGCACATTGCTGACACAATTAATGGCAAAAGCAATGAATCGCCCCATTACTAATGTTTTGTTTAGCAACTTTGGCGACGGTGGTACAGGCGAGGCAGAAAAAGTGACAGGTTCAATGAAAGAAATTGAAGCCAGTGATGTTGCGGTAATGATGGCATTTGCCGAAAAAGTGATTATTGTACCGGGTTACGGCATGGCGGTTGCGCAAGCACAGCATAAAGTGTGGGAAATGAGCAAGCTACTACAAGAGCGTGGCGTAACGGTGAAATTTGCCATCCACCCCGTTGCAGGTCGTATGCCAGGACATATGAATGTGCTACTCGCAGAAGCAGGTGTACCCTATGACATTATCTATGATTTGGATGAAATCAATGAAGAGTTTGCAACTGCCGATGTCTCATTGGTCATTGGTGCAAATGATGTGGTAAATCCTGCCGCTCGCACAGACACGAATAGTCCCATTTATGGTATGCCAATTCTTAATGCAGATTATGCAAAAAATACCATTGTAATTAAACGCGGTAAAGGCACAGGATTCTCAGGTATCGAAAACCAATTATTCTTTGCTGATAATACACGCATGCTATACGGAGATGGCGCGGCCGCAACGAATGAATTAATTAGCGGTATAAAAGAATTGTAAAAAACACTTTACTTCCATACCGTTCGTCGGCAAAATCCTACGCCCTGAGATGTTTAGATACTGATCAGGGTACTATATATAGGGATTATTCGCCCGTTTATACACAATGCTATTACCCCTTATTTTAGCTTATCATTTCTGTTTAAAATTGAAATTCAAACAAATACAATAAGCTATTGATAAATATAAGGATAATAAAAGTAAAGCTAATTTTCATTGGCTTTAATTATTCCAATAAAGACAAGTATTTAAAGCTGTTTTTTTTAGTTCTATCCACAGACTTATCCACAGGCAATAGGCTGTGTAATTTCTATACTGTCACAACAGTTACCCATAGATCATGTTTATTACAAAAACTGGTGGCGTATAATGTCGTTTGGTCTTTTGGAAGCTCAAAAGTGGACTTTGCTTCTTCATCTTCAAATGAAAAAGTCTTCTCTCCTACCACCTCTCCCGCCTCTGTAACTAAAGTATGACGCACAATATAATGCTTTTTACTCATGCCATGCTTGGTTGTTATGGTGATTTTTTTATCTTTAATTTCGACTAAAGGCGCGTGACTTTTAGCCTTACCTTTCCATTTTCCCTGATTATCTTTGGTATAAACCAAACCTGCTAATGACGGCAATTTCGTTGTCTCTTTTGTTGTAGCAGCCTCTTTAGCACCAAGTAATCCTGCATAACTAGCTGTACTTGCAATAAGAGTAGTTAAACTTGATTTTATAAATTTTCTTCTATTGTTCATCTTACTTTTCCTTTTTAATTAGTTGCGTCAATATACAGGATAGAAAAAGAAATTTTTGATAAATATTGTAAATTATTGCAAAAGTATTTACATATAAAATTGTTTATTCAGCAAGTTTAGTTCGTCTAAGCAAAACATAGACCGCTCCTGTACCACCATCTTTAGGTTGTGCGGAATGAAAAGCAAGTACGCGAGGGTGTTGTTTTAACCAATGATTCGTTTGTCGTTTAATAATAGGTTCTCTATTAGCGGAACGGTGACCTTTGCCGTGTATAATGCTGACGCAACTGCCTTCAATTTGAAGTGCAGTTTCTAAAAAATGAAGTAATAGCTTTTTAGCTTGTCTAACATTCAATCCATGCAAATCAAGTTCATCAATAATGATATACTGCCCTCTACGCAACTTTTTAAACACTCTTTTCTGTATCCCTGAGGGACAGTGGCTAAGTTTATCTAAGGGATTGATACTTTCCACTTCAGCTTGATCAGATAAAGTATCGACAATAGACGCTTGCTCTAAAGTATGATGCTGTTTTTTGGGGTGTTGGGCTATTTTTTTCACAGGATGAATAACTTTATCGTGTGCAAGCGGTTTTATATCTTTAACCGCCTCTCTAAATAGCTGGAAATCATCTTCATACTCAGAAAATGGTGCTTTATTAGATTGTTTTTTTTGCATCATTTTGTCACTCTAAATGGTTGTGAATGAATGGATGTAGAGTGAACTATATTTCCCCTGTGGGGAGTATATAAAAATAATGAGCAAAGAGTCTAATGAATATCTTATTAAGCAATGATGATGGTTTTTCAGCAAGGGGCTTAAATGCCTTATACCAGCGTTTGAGCGAACAATTTGAGGTGATGGTAGTTGCCCCTGATAGGGATAAAAGTGGTGCAAGTAATTCATTAACGCTTGAGTCACCTTTGCGCTTAACTTGGCGGGATGAGCATTTTTATAGTGTCAATGGGACACCAACAGACTGTGTTCATCTTGCATTAACAGGGTTATATGATAATCCGCCCAATTTGGTCATATCGGGGATTAATGCAGGTGCCAATATGGGGGATGATGTCATTTATTCAGGGACGGTGGCTGCCGCAATGGAAGGACGGCATCTTGGCTTACCAGCGATTGCTGTGTCTATCGCATCCTTTGAACCACAATATTTTTCCACGGCGGTTGAAGCGGTAGTGGTATTATTGAGACAACTGTATTATTTTTACAAAAAGGATACTACTATACTAAATATTAACGTGCCTGATATTGCTTGGAATGAGATTCAGGGTTTTCAAGTGACCCGTTTAGGGAAGCGACATAAGGCTGAACCCGCAATAAAAGGTGAAGATCCTCGCGGAAATACTATTTATTGGGTAGGACCGCCTGGTAAAAAACAAGATGCAGGTGAAGGAACAGACTTTTATGCGGTTGAACAAGGGTATATTTCAGTAACACCATTACAAATAGACCTTACCCATTATAAAGCAATCAATGCAACGAAAAAGTGGCTAGAGAGTGTTAACGAGTAATTATACAAGATGCGGAAATTAGACGTAAAAGGTATTGGGATGACATCTCAGCGTACACGCAATCGCCTCATTGAGAAAATAGAGCATTTGGGGATAAAAAATAAAGAAGTATTGCGTGTGATGGGGTTAGTGCCACGGCATTTATTTGTGGATTCCGCATTAGCTAGTCGCTCTTATGAGAATACTGCCTTACCGATTGGTTATGGACAAACGATTTCGCAACCCTATATTGTTGCTCGGATGACAGAATTATTGCTAGATAGCGATAACCCCTTAGATAATATTTTAGAAGTAGGTACAGGGTCTGGCTATCAAGCAGCGGTTTTAGGCGGATTAGTAAAAAATCTACAAACCGTAGAACGTATTTTGCCACTGTATCGCAAAGCACGTTGTTTATTGTATGAATTGGGCTATCGGAATATTTATCCCCACCATGCAGATGGCACATGGGGGTGGCAAAAAACAGCACCTTATGATGCAATTATGGTAACAGCAGCACCGACTGAAATACCTAATTCTTTGATACAACAATTAAAAATAGGAGGTCGAATGATCATCCCTGTGGGTAAAAATAATAGAGAACAAGTGTTGCAGCTTGTTATTCGAGTATCGGAAAATGAGCATACGGTTGAAAACTATGAAGCAGTGGTTTTTGTACCTTTCTTACAACAAACACACAAATAAAATTAAAAAGTTCTTTAAAATGAAACTGTTTTCTAATATATATAATAAAGTGATCGATTATTCACGCCACAAATACGCAGAAAGGTATCTGGTTGCATTAAGTTTTGCCGAGTCCTCCTTTTTTCCTATCCCCCCCGATGTCATGCTAATACCAATGTCATTAGCAGAATCGAAAAAATGGATTCGTTTTGCTATATTGACTACAATTGCATCCGTACTCGGGGGAATAGCAGGTTATTTTCTTGGTGTTTGGGCAATGGATTGGTTGCAACCCTTAATTGCTGGTTGGGGCTATAGCGATAAGTTTGAGCAAGTCAAAACATTATTTAGTCGCTGGGGAATATGGGCTATATTGGCAGCAGGTTTTTCTCCAATACCTTATAAGTTATTCACCATTACCGCGGGATTATTATCAATGGCATTTTTACCCTTTGTACTTGCATCGGCAGTGGGCAGAGGGCTTCGGTTCTTTTTAGTGGCAGGTTTAGTCGCAAAAATTGGGCCAAAAATGGAACCATTGATTATAAAATACATCGAATGGTTAGGTTGGCTGGTTGTTTTTATACTAGTTGTTATTATATTTTATTACACAGGTTTTAATCATGGATAGAAAATTTAAATTACTAGCGGCCTCTTCTTTGGTTGTCGCATTAGCATCGGGTTGTACCCCATACAATGCAAGAACAGGTACTTATGATAATACCCAGTATGGTTCTGGTGCATCTCAAGGTGCATCACAAAATCTGCAAGAGCCACAACAAAACACCGTTTGCAGAACTTGCAATGCAAACAATAACACCGCCGAACACAATCAACAATGGTATATAGATCGTTGGAACAGACAACAACAAGCCCAACAAAACAGACCCAGAGTCACTTACACTCCTCCTCCAAGAACAACTTATAGAAGACCTGCGGGTGAGCATACTCAACAATGGTATATAGATCGTTGGAATAGACAACAACAAGCCCAACAAAATAGACCAAGATATACCCCACCTAAAAGAACCTATACTCCACCTAAACGAGCCTATACTCCACCTAAAAGAACATATACCCCACCAAGAAAAACCTACAGTGGTTATGGTGGTGCAAAGCCAAGTACCCCAACCAATTACTATGACTATAGTAAAGCAGGAGGCTATTCAACACCTGTAGACACAGGCAGTTATTCTGCATCCAATAAGAGTATCTATACTGGAGCCTCTAGAAGTAACTCAGCCTCTAACAAAAGTATTTATACTGGAGCCTCTAGAAGTAACTCGACCTCTAATAAAAGTATTTATACTGGAGCCGCCAAAAGCAATTCTGCCTCTAATAAAAGTATTTACACAGGAAGCTACGATACCAATACCTATAAACCTTATTCGCCCAAAACTTATACAAGTGGTGCGAATAACACAGATAGTTATGATACCTATAGTAGCGGTTCAAGTAGCAATGATACCTATGTTAGCCCATCATCGAGCAATACCTCATCTAGTAATACTTACAGCGGTGGAGACGTAGCCACAGGTAATTACAAAGCAGGTGATAGCACTTATACGGTTAGAAAAGGAGACACTGTTTTCTCTGTTATGCGTCTAACCAGTGTTTATTGGAAAGATATTATTAAAAAGAACAATCTAGTTGCCCCTTATACCATTTCTCCAGGGCAGGTATTACGTCTAAAATAAATGTTCCTATTATGATAATAAAAAAACCTCTGAAAATATCTTCAGGGGTTTTTTTATGATAATACACGGGCCAAATAATAAGCAAAGATAAAATATTTTGTATTTATTTAAAATTTTCTGAGGATTTTTTTTTGGAAAAAGCAAAAACAAAGAAAACCAAGCCAGAACGATCTAACCTAGTTGCTTTTTTAATGCTCATCATTGTAATAGGACTTTTTTTTCTTTTAATCGATGAATATCAAAAGCAACCACTACAAGCCCAAGTTTATATCCAAGCAGGACATGAAGGGCGTATTTTTGGCAAAACAGGCTCCGTCTCCAAATACGGACGTGAAATTAATTGGACAAAAATAGTCGCTGATGAAGCCACTCGTATATTACGCAATGCTGGAGTCAGTGTTATCCGCGCCCCCGCTGATCAAAAGCGAGTCAGTATAGTGAAATTAGCATTATCCATTCATTTTGACGGCAATAAAAAAGCCTGCCAAACAGGAGCATCGATTGGATTTAATCATGCATCCGACAAAAATGCAGCCCGTGCATGGCGACGACTCTATCGACAAACCTTCCCCTTTAAATGGATGCCTGATAACTTTTCAAAAAACCTTAAATATTACTATAACTATCGCTACACACAGGTTAGTGATGCAGAATTAGTATTAGAACTCGGTGAAATCACATGCCCCGAACAAGCACGTTGGATGAAACCACGCTTAAAAGAACTCGGCGCATTAGTTGCCTACTTCGCTGCAAAGCGTGTTGGAGCATCAGGAGTTAAAAACCCAATTTTTTATTGAAACTTTGGGAAACTTTAGACATCCTTCATATATCGAAAAAATAGTTTACACTTTTTCCACCACGTCATTGCGAGAAGCTTTGTGAATTTATTTAGGAATTCAGAACGGGGAATTTATTCCCCGTACTTAATGCCACCAAGTTTGCAACTCATTCCTAAATTTATTTATTCCACGAATACTTACAGAGTCTCCTTGTCACAAAACCAAAACTACTATAAGCTTTGCCTCCTTTTTTAGCTGATATTATTAGCCAAAAAATAACGGAAGAGTGTCCGAGTGGCCGATGGAGCACGCTTGGAAAGCGTGTGTACGTTTATCCGTACCGAGGGTTCGAATCCCTCCTCTTCCGCCATGACATAGTTCACCATAGTTCGTGAACGTCCTAGAACCCGCATTCCAGTGGTTTTTTTTCGCTTATATCGTTCGTAGTAGTTCGCCATAGTTCGTTGACAGTCGGGCAAATGTGACGGTATTAATGACGGTATTGTGGAAATACTAAAAGGACGATCTTGAAAAATTCTAATTCCCCCTAAGAAAACTTGTTTTTCTAAACGGTCTTAGCTCATGATTTTTCCAGATGCACAACGAGTTTATCGAACGATTCACAATCAAATACAAACGCTATGGGACTTTAATGCGAGTAAACGACAATCAAATAACCTAAATATTCTAACTGGTTTTATTTGCGGGATAATCCAAAGCAAACAAGTTAAATTAGCGGATATTGTAGGTGATATTCCAACAGCAGGAAAAGAAGAAAGTCGCATAATGCAATTGAAACGATGGCTAAAAAATGAGGCAGTGAATGTTGAACTTTTTTACCTCCTTTTTATCGAAAGACTCCTCTATAGTCTTTCCAAGCAAACACTTGTGATTGCCATTGGTGGGAGTACCGTTGCCCGTGGATGTATTTCTCTTTTCGTCAGTATGATCTGGACCTGCGCTCCCTTTGTTATGGGTGACTCGAAAAGGAAAAAAGGTCACTTTCCTGAGTAAATGCATATTGAGCTTATGGAGGCACTTTATTATCTATCAAAGTATTAACTAGGGAATGAAAGATGCCTGATTTTTAATAAATTCTTATCGCTAGATTGCTCATTATTTTCTATAGTTACTTTGGCGAGCTATTTTAATAATTATTAGGAGATTCAAATGAAACTACGTCTTACAATCAGCATGGCAACGCTTGTTGCTCTCTTCACTTTATCAGCAACAGCAGAGGAGATTAATGATGCTTCAAACGATCAAAATGTTAGCGGTACAAGCGAAGCAAGCAAAGCAAGCAAAGCAAGCAAAAAAACGGTTCAAACTACTAATAGCGATGTAAAGGAAAAAGTAACGATTTCAAAAACAACCAAAGCGCATATCGAGATAGAAGGTAAAATCCCCACTGAGGAGAAAGCTAATGTTGTTCTTGAAACGACCACTACTGAACCAATAAGCGGCACTACAACTATTCAGATGCCCATCGGTGGAGAAAACAATAATAGTGAGCAAAAAAACACCACAAAACAAAACAATAGCAATGGTTCAGGGTTCAATATACCGTGGGGAAGTTATAATAACCGTGGTGCTTATCCAGTCACACCCATGACGCCTATGCCCCCGATGAATCCAATGAGATACGCTTATCCTCCTTCTCAAAATGGCTATTATAATATGGTCCCTATGATGCCACCTCAGCAGATGATGCCTCCACAACAAATGTTTCCAACGCTGTCTTATGAGCAACAACAAGCTCAAATGGATAGAATTCGGTTGCAATTTGAAGCAATGGCAAAGCGAATTGCTAATGCACAAAAAGCATTAGCCCAAGCGCATCATAAAGCTCAAATGCAATCTCAAGCTCCTTTGACCACACCTATAACAACTGAAAATATTTCAAAGAAAAAATAAGCCTATCAGTCGATGTCTTTCTTACAATGAACCATCCTAGGTAGAATCCCATCCTAGGATGGGATTCCACTGACAATAATGCTCATAAATTCTCTCACTTTAAATCACGCCCTACAGCAATTGTGAAAAACTATGCGTCATAAAAATAAGCTAAAATAGAGCGTATTTTCACCTTCCTTCAGGCTAAATCTGCCGATTAGCTTTGTATTATTCCAATTTTCTTGCATTTATATTGATTAAAGTCAATTTTTTTTGAACTAATTTTAAGCTATTTTTTTCTCTCATTATCCATCTATTCACATTAAAACTTATAACGATTATAGAATAAATCTATTGATTATTATTAATTCATTATAAAATAATGATATATTAAATATCCATTAAAAACATATAGATACGGTTTTTAAAACCTTTTTTTTTAAAAAAACCATAAAGAAAATCTTTAAATATAATAAATAATAATAATTAAAAAAGGGATAAACCACCTATCAAATTAATTGCTTATTTTTTAATCTTTTATTTGAGATGCTATTGTTCTTTAACTTGCATGGCTTTTATTGTTTTTTTTATTATGTTATATTATTTCGGAGTTGTTTATCACACACTCAACAATAAGTTCAGTTAGGATGTTGAACTTATAAAAATAATAATAAATTAATTTAATCATTAGTAATTAAGGTTTTCCTTAATTTTTAAGTTTTAAGACTAGGAGTCACAAATGCCAGACAAAGTAAGTGACAATGTATCATTTTTTGGTTATCTATACCATGATCTATTACAGTGCTGATTCGCACTATCTAAAGACTATTGTTTAAATACGTCTAAACAGCAATATATTATATTAATCATCATCTTATGAGCTTTTTTATAAGGCTTTATTTTGTTTGCTATATTTAAAACTATTTTATTATTTATTTTAGCTTCCTGTTTTTATAATTTACAGGACGGCAGGCTATTAATTAGTCTTATTTAAATAAAATTTTATTTAAATTGCTTAAATGTTATTTAAATACACTCAAAATATTATTATTTTCTTGCACTATTCTATTTATAGACTAGAACTATGTGTGCTTGTTTGTTTTAAATTTGTTTTAAAAAAACTAACCCCCAAAATCAGAAACTATTCTGATTATAATTACGACATTATTTTACTAGGAGAGATTTATGTCCATACTTAAGAAAGCTTGCTTATACACTATTACCCCAGCATTGCTTGTTGTTTTTACTGCCAATACTTATGCAGAAGCATTACCGGGTCCTTTGGTAGAAACCGAATGGCTATCTAAAAATCTGGATAAAGTGCAAATTTTAGATGTACGCACTAACCCAAAGAGTTTTAGGAAAAAAGCTAAGAAAGCAGCAGTTAATCCCTGTGGTGTCGGTGGTGCAGCCCCTAAAATAGCTGTTGGCGGTCATATTGCAACGGATAAAAAGAAAATTGCATTGGTTAAATGGAAAAAAGTTCATTCTCGCGGTGAAAGTAATGGTGTCAAGCTTCGTTCAATGAATCTTGATAAAGATAAATTTACCAAGCTAATGGAAAAAAGTGGTGTCAGCAATGATACTCCCGTTGTTATTACCAGTAATGCTGAAACCCCGGAAGATGTGATGTTAGCAACACGTCTTTATTGGACAATGAAATTTTATGGTCATCCTAATGTTGCTATCTTAAACGGTGGTACTTACAAATGGATCTCTGAAAAGCGTGATATTTCAACTGACAAAAGTAAAGCGGGTGGTGGAAAATACGAAGCAAAAGATGGTAATCCTGCACTTGTAGCCACAATGAAAGATGTTAAAGCGGCAATGGGTGATGCAACACAATTAGTAGATAGCCGTCCTATTAGTGGTTATCTTGGACTAACACCAACGAATAAATTAGTAACACGCCAAGGTCATATCCCTACTGCTAAAAACTGGCCTATTACAACCAGCTTACTTAATAATGGTAGTCTAACATTCCAAAGTGCAGATAAAATTAAAGCAACCGCTTCAGCTCTTGGTTTAGACCCAACAAAAGCAACGATTGCATATTCTGATACAGGCAACTTCGCAACCTTAACTTGGTTTGCATTACATGAAATCGCAGGTAATAAAGACGCTAAAGTTTATGACGCATCATTAAATGAATGGACTCAAATTCCTGATAATAAATTAGCAGCAATGAAAGTCGAATAATTTATTGTCTACAAATGTTTGATAGGTTGATCTTAGCTAAGCCTCAACAAAGCTAATTCAACCTATTAAATATCTACTTAAATTTTACCCTGAAGATCATGAAAAAATTTAAATTATCTGTCTTCTTTAAGTTTTTTCGTGTACTTCATGGTGAGATTATTTGTGTAAAAACAACACTTTTTTTTCCACTACCGCAGGAATTATTTATGTTTAAAAATTTAATGGTTAAACAATGGCCGTTCTGGCTAGGAGGTCTCGTTGTCGGGTTCTCCGAAATTCTCTACTACACTTTCACTTGGATGAATCCAGATATGGAGGCCGACTTTATCAATGTGACCTCTGGTTTTGCTCAAATGTACGCCGCCGTTGAAGCGAATATTCTTGGTCTTGATCTCGTTGGACAAGTTTATGAGCCTAATATTCATTGGACAATTATTGGGGCATTGGCAGGTGCTCGCTTAGTTGGCATTATTGAAAAAGATGTACGTAGCTGGGTGCGTTATAACTGGCGTATGATTCTACTTGCCTTTGTCGGTGGAATGCTATTCTCATTTGGTACACGTCTAGCAATGGGTTGTACAACACATCACTTTATGGGTGGATTACCTGCAATGAGCATTGCCTCTTGGATGGTACTCTTTAGTGGTATTCCTTTTGCTTTTATTGCCTTCAAAATTTCTTTAAAACTAGAGCTAGGTGGTTATTTCCGTCATCAAGAAACCAAGCCTGTTGCAAGGTTAGTGCATGATAGCAAAGACCATACTAATCCTGGTTATGATCCTGACTATGTTCCACTAAAAGATCCACTTCGTTTTGTTTTTAACACTATTCTTATTCTTTTCTTAGCTATTCCACTTTACTTCGCTATTTTCACCGATGCGTTTGCAGGTTCAATCAGCAATTTAGGAATTTGGGGCACTTTAGGATTCTTAATTCCTGGTCTAGTTTTAGGTTTTGGTATTGCAAAGTCTGGCTTTGGTACTGAATGTTCTGTTATGGCACCTGAGTCTGTCATTATCAATAAAGAGAAATATTGTAATGCGGGTATGCCTGAATGTACCTTCCGTATGTTCCGTAGTATGGCGCCATTACAAGGTTTTATGGTTGCTATCGTTTTATTCAATATCTTCTTAATGATTGTTTGGTTATCAGGTGCGGGCGAAATGCCATTAGCATCAGGTGATGAATATGGTCTTTATTGGGGACATATTGTAGGTGGTCCATTCCTTGCAATGGGTGCAGT
>JALVEA010000335.1 GCA_027008665.1 Thiotrichaceae bacterium
CCTCACAGGAAGCCTAACAGCACGTTTAGTCAGGAGAAACTAGTAATGCTCTTTATGACGGGCGGATAATCTTAAGCTGACCTTAATCCATGAGACTGATGTTTTTGTTGAATGGATTTTGTAAATCAATCCACACCGTTAAACAAATGGAGAGGCAATATCAGCGCGTTGTCTGACAACTGGAATGATCTAAGGCGGAAGGTTCGAAATGCTTATTTTGAATACGTAAATCCGAAGCTTGGACAACTAAGAGAGGAAATAGACGATTTTGCTTTCCTTAGGCGTTTGTCTGTGCCTGAGAATTTTTCAATGTGGTTTGGCATAGCGGCAGGAGTGACAGGGTTGTTATTGTTGATGGAGAGCGAGTTATATTGGTATTGGCAACTGCTACTGATTTCATCGATTATATTGATTGGCCCTTTAGTTTCACGGCTATTGAGTTTCTTATTTCATGGTGCGGATAATGTGTTAGCTGTCTACCCCGGTAAGCAATATATAGGGCAAAAAATAACCTTGGAAAAAGAGATTAAAGACGGAGTAGGTGAAGCTATTTTAGAAGGGGAAACTTGGCATATTCAAGGCGATGATTTGGCAGCTGGAACTCGTGTAAAAATCGTAGCAGTTAAAAAAAACATTTTATATGTGGTAACAGCAATGAAAGTTTTTGATGAAGAAAGTGAGACTCCTCCAAGTGCATAGTTTTGTTTAAATTAAGCGATAAAAAATATTCCAAAGGATCAAAAGAAATATGAAAGTACACGAAACTGTTTATTCAACAGTTGTCACATTTGAAAGTGAGGTTGATGCTGAAATAGCATTGCAGTTAAAAGATGTATTGTCAGCTATTGATAGACCTATTAACGGTCGTCTGATTATGGATATGAAGGCCAGTTCTTACCTTTCTGCCAATGGTGTGTGCGTATTGTTAAATGATCATGCTAAAAACAATGAAAATTATCAATTAGAATTTAGGAATGTTAGTAATAATATTAGACAGTTATTGGATACGGCTGGTTTAGGAAACTTAATTACCTGTTAGCATTGTTTTAAAAGGCCTTTACTGATGTTAAATGAGAAAACTCAGGATTTTTTAATAAAAATAACCAAACGCAATGATATTGTGTTGGCGGTTTTCTTAGTCATGATTGCTGGTTTAATGATCATGCCGATTCCTACTTTTATTATTGATTTATTAATCGGTATTAATCTCAGTGGAGCCATTTTATTATTGATGATTGGTGTTTATATGCCCTCACCATTGGCATTTGCTTCCTTTCCATCTGTACTTTTATTGACGACTCTATTCCGCTTGGCATTGAGTATTTCCACCACACGATTGATTTTACTACAAGCCGATGCAGGGGCTATTGTCACCACCTTTGGCGAGTTTGTCGTTGGCGGTAATATTGTGGTGGGTTTTGTGGTGTTCTTTATTATTACCATTGTGCAATTTATTGTTATTACTAAAGGTTCTGAACGTATTGCAGAGGTCAGTGCGCGTTTTTCATTAGATGCAATGCCCGGCAAGCAAATGAGTATCGACAGTGACTTACGTTCAGGAACTATTACGATGGATGAGGCGCGTTTACGGCGTAATAACCTAGAAAAAGGCAGTCAACTTTATGGCTCGATGGACGGTGCGATGAAGTTTGTTAAAGGAGATGCAATTGCAGGGATGGTGATTATCTTTGTTAATATTCTGGGGGGCATTTCCGTTGGCGTGATGCAACAGAATATGTCTGTGGGAGAGGCGGCTTCTTTATATTCAATTTTAACCATTGGGGATGGTTTGGTATCCCAGATTCCTGCGCTTTTTATTTCAATTACTGCAGGGATTATTGTCAGTCGCGTAACAACGGATGAAGATACGAATTTAGGGCAGGATATTGGCAATCAAATGATGTCACAGCCCAATGCTTTGATTATTGCATCGGGCGTTGTTTTTATTATGGGTTTGATTCCGGGCTTCCCCTTTATTGTCTTTTTGTTTTTAAGTTTTGTACTAGGTTTAACTGGTATGTTGATGCGACAAGTCCAAATGCACAAATTTCAAGAAACAGGCGGTGTTTCTCTTATTGGTGCAAATCTTGCGGATCAAGCAAAATTTAAAGCAGCAGAACTGAATAATAAATCAGATGATGAAGCCATATCCCCCGTCTTAGTTGAATTGACCGATGAGGCAAAATTACATCTCTCTCCAGAAGAATTACATACTGAATTTACCGCGGTA
>JALVEA010000336.1 GCA_027008665.1 Thiotrichaceae bacterium
CTAGCGTAAATACTCAATAAATAGACGTTTATATCGATCACCTAAAAGGAAGCTAGGCTAAATCTGGTAAATGAAAGAAACACTTTAAGTAATACGGTTTTTAAAGTCAAAATAAAAAACATTATAATGCGATGGATAGGTAGCTACTTTATTATTTCAGTATTTATTGTTAAAACTTGCTATTCTACGCCTCTTTTAAAATTTTACATTTATATTATCTATCAGGACAGAGCTGTGACCGATAACAACACCGACAATAGCGTTAATTATAAAAAAACATTAAACCTGCCAAAGACTGATTTTCCGATGCGGGGAAATTTGGCCAATCGTGAGCCTGAAATGCTGAAGCAATGGAATGAGGCGGGGCTTTATGAAAAATTACGCAAACACGCTACGGGTCGTCCTACTTTTATTTTGCATGATGGTCCTCCGTATGCAAATGGTAAACTGCATATTGGTCATGCAGTTAATAAGATTTTGAAAGATATTATTATTAAAAGTAAAACCCTTTCGGGCTACGATGCACCTTATGTTCCCGGTTGGGATTGTCATGGTCTGCCGATTGAAGCAGTGGTTGAGAAGAAGGTTGGCAAGGTGGGGGTGAAAGTTGATGCGACTAAATTCCGCCAGCTTTGTCGTGAATACGCGCTTACCCAAGTGGAAGAGCAAAAAGCTGATTTTATGCGTATGGGGGTTTTAGGTGAATGGGATAATCCTTATTTGACCATGAACTATAAAACCGAGGCCGATATTGTCCGTTCATTGGCAAAAATTATTGCCAATGGACATCTGCAAAAAGGGCAAAAGCCTGTGAATTGGTGTTTAGACTGTGGTTCGTCGCTGGCTGAGGCGGAAGTGGAGTATGAGGATAAAACATCTATTTCCATTGATGTGCAGTATGCAGTGCTTGATGTAGCAACGGTGACCGATAAATTTGGCGTTAGCGATATTGATAGCATTGATGTGGTTATCTGGACGACGACACCGTGGACAATTCCTGCGAGTATGGCAGTTTCACTGCATCCTGATTTTGATTATGTATTAGTGAAAACGGAAAAAGGTAATCTTATTCTTGAAGATTCACTGCATGAGTCCTCTTTAGCACGTTATGAACTTGAAGAGTATGAAGTGCTAGGGCATTGCAAAGGGGCAGAACTTGAATTAACGGCATTGCAACATCCATTTTTTGAGCGTGAAGTGCCTATTATTTTAGGTGATCATGTGACTGCGGAGGGAGGGACGGGTGCAGTACATACCGCACCTGCCCACGGTGCAGATGATTATGTGGTTGCTAAACGTTACAATATTGATATTTATAATCCTATTGGTAATAACGGTTGCTATCTTGAGGATGTGCCTTTATTTGCGGGTTTATTTGTTTATAAAGGCAATGATTTAACGCTGGAATTATTAGAGAAAAACCAACGCCTATTAAAATCTGAAAAAATTAGACATAGCTATCCGCATTGCTGGCGACATAAATCCCCCATTATTTTCCGTGCCACACCGCAATGGTTTATTAGCATGGACAAACAAGGATTACGTGCAAAAGCATTGCAATCGATTAAAAGTGTGCAGTGGATTCCTGATTGGGGGGAAAATCGTATTTATAAAATGATTCAAGATCGCCCCGATTGGTGTATTTCACGTCAACGCTTCTGGGGCGTGCCGATTCCATTATTTATTCATAATAAAACCCAAGCATTACATCCTGATACTGAAGCGATTATGGAAAAGGTGGCTCAGGGGATTGAGCAGGAGGGGATTGAGTTTTGGCATCGTAGCAGTGCTGAAGAGCTTATCGGTGATGATGCGGCAGATTATGAAAAAATGACCGATACTTTGGATGTTTGGTTCGACTCTGGAACAACGCATGAATCGATATTGGCGCGTCGAGATAGTTTATCCGCACCTGCTGATTTATATTTAGAAGGCTCAGATCAGCACCGTGGTTGGTTTCAATCGTCCTTATTGACCTCCGTTGCTATGCACGGGCAAGCACCTTATAAAAATGTGCTTACCCACGGTTTTGTGGTCGATGCTAAGGGCAAGAAAATGTCAAAATCATTGGGTAATATTATTGCACCAATGAAAGTCATGCAGACTCTTGGGGCTGATATTATGCGTTTATGGATTTCATCGGCTGATTATACACGTGAAATTACCGCATCGGATGAGATTCTAAAACGAGCCGCGGATGCTTATCGACGCATTCGTAATACAGCACG
>JALVEA010000337.1 GCA_027008665.1 Thiotrichaceae bacterium
TGCTTATATGCGAGGACGGAGTTTAAACGATTCATTTATTATTATGGATGAAGCGCAAAATACGACCACTGAACAGATGAAAATGTTTCTCACTCGGATGGGGTTTGGTTCTACCGCCGTGGTAACAGGTGATATTACTCAAATTGATTTACCTAAACATCAGCAATCAGGTCTGCAACAAGTTATTCCTATCTTGCAGAATGTAAAAGGAGTGAGTTTTAGCTTCTTTGAGCCTAAAGATGTGGTACGTCATACACTCGTAAAAAGTATTGTAAAAGCCTATGATCGTTACGATGAATTGCAAAGTAACGATAAAAAATAATGCCCGAAAAGACAATTAATTCAGAGCATCGGCTCTTTATTGAGTTACAAAATCCATACGAGTACACCTCTTTGCCTGATGATAAAAAAATACAAAACTGGGCAGAGGCCGCTTATCAGCAAACAAAAAAATGCAGTATTACCTTACGCTTTGTGGATTATGAGGAAGGTTGCAGGTTAAATCAAAACTATCGCAATAAAGCGGATGCAACGAATATCCTTTCCTTTGTTTTTGATCCACCTGTTTTGCCTCAAGGCGTAATACTAGAGGAGCCTTTACACTTAGGTGATCTTGTTATTTGTTTGCCGATAATAGAAGCAGAAGCAAAAGCGCAACACAAATCACTTGAACAACACTGTGCGCATCTTATTGTTCATGGCATATTACATTTACAAGGTTATGATCATATTGAAGAACAACAAGCGCAACAAATGGAAACATTAGAGACGCATATTTTAGAGAAGTTGGGATACCCTAACCCTTATTAAATCTATGATGAAAACAATTAGTAATAGTATCCACCAATGGCTTAGAAAAAAAATTGATTTATCCCCGCTAAATCAAGAAGAATTACTCGATATTCTCAAACAATCACATAGAAAAAATATTATAGACTCAGGGGGGCTGGCGATGATGGAAGGCGTGGTTCGTATTGATAGTCTGCAAGTACGTGATGTGATGATTCCACGCTCACGGATGCAGTTTTTACATATCAACGACAATTACCACTCTATCTTAACGCAGGTACGTGAAACAGGGCATTCTCGTTATCCTGTTTTTGATGATGATCGTGATGATGTAGAAGGTATTTTGCTGGTTAAAGATCTTTTAAAATACGTTAATCAAGAAACTGAGTTTAATATCAAAGACATTATGCGCCCTACGTTTAATGTACCTGAAAGTACCAAACTCGATAATTTACTGACCACCTTTCGAGATAAACGTAATCATATGGCATTAGTGATCAATGAATATGGAGGGACTGCAGGTTTAATTACCATCGAAGATGTTCTAGAACAAATTGTCGGTGAAATTGACGACGAATACGATGAAATAGACCACCATAAAAAAGATATTATTTGTGATGATAATAATCAATATATAGTAAAAGCAGAGACTGAGATTGACTACTTTAACAAATTCTTTAATAGTCAATTAGCACAAGATCAATTTGATACCATTGGGGGCGTGATTATGCATGAATTTGGACATATTCCAAAACCTGGCGAAGAACTAGAATTTGGCAATTTACATTTCCATGTAAAAAGTAGCGATGGTCGGCGTATTATCCTCCTACAAGTCACAAAAATAACATAATAATTAATACAACCATTAACTGATGATAAATTACCCATAACAAATTACCCAATATGTTCTATTTACTAAGTTTTTTATCAGGAGCAAGTTTAGTTTTTGCCTTTGCTCCTTTTGGATTTTACCCAATTGCATGGTTCTCACCTGCCGTTCTTTTTTATACCTTATTATCTGCAAATAATAAAAAACAGTCCTTTTATTTAGCATGGCTGTATGGAATTGGCATGTTCGGCATAGGCATTTCGTGGATTTTCTATAGTATGCACTTTTATGGTCATGCAAGTGTCCCCGTTGCAGCCACATTCACCACCCTTTTTGCGGTACTGATTGCTTTAATCATTGGTTTATTTGGACTGCTCGCTTATCTCTTTAAAGATCATTCTAAAATCACTCGCCTCTTATTTTTCTATCCACTTTTATGGGTATTAATCGAGTGGTTTCGTGGTTGGTTTCTTACAGGTTTCCCATGGCTGTATTTAGGCAATAGTCAAATAGATAGCGTATTAGTTTATATTGCGCCCATTACAGGTGTATTAGGTGTTAGCCTGCTCAGTGCTTTATTAGCAGGGACAATCGCCTCTTTTTTTGTTTT
>JALVEA010000338.1 GCA_027008665.1 Thiotrichaceae bacterium
CATGCTCTGGTTTTACTTTCATCTTTAAACCAGTAGCTTTCACCAAGATGGCTGAGAGTAACATTAAAGGGAGCGGTTTTTAGATTCTTGCGCTGGGTTAGCCAATCGATTGCATTTTCCATTAACTGCTCCATTTGTGCATTACCTGTCACTCGCAAAGGATTCGCTCCCATAACCAAATAACGCCCTGCCCCTTTTTTGCCAATGATCGCAATCGCTTTGTGATAGATTGTTTTGCCCGCTTTTGAGACCGCATTGGTGGTTAATAAAGGCGTGTTTTTACCCAATGTTGAAGTAAATAAACTAGCATCATGGGTAGGATTCCAATCTATTGAAGTCAAGCTAGAACCGTCTGCTTTCTCAGAGCCATCCTTATTCAAATTAAAAATGCTTGCTTTAGCATCTAATAAAAAAGTTTTGCTCGCTTCAATTTCATCTAATGTGGCATTAATTAATTCCTCTTCAGTGACATTGCTTACATCACCTGATTGAATCGCATCAGAGACAGCGGTATTAGCCGTTACTTTAATCGCTAAGGTAGTTTGATGTGATTGCGTACCGTCACTGACTTCAACCACGACAGCATAATCACCTGCTATTAGTGTTTGATTGACGCTGATATTACCCTGTGCATCAATAGCAAAGGGAGTATCACCCATAATACGATAGCTTAATTGATCACCTTGATAATCAACGGCATTTAAGCTGGCAATAGTGCTACCGATAGCTGTTTTACCTGAGATAAGATAATTGCTTTCATGCTCAGTAAAAACAGGAGCCTCTGGCATAGAGCCATAAACTTTAACTTCAGCTAGGTGCAAACAATTATCATTGTCGGCTTTAACAATTAAATAATTACCTGCTTTTGCGGTGCTGAAAAGCGTTTCTTGTGGTGTTGCATTGCCCTTTAGTGTTGCCACTTTATCGGCAGGATTTAGCGTGCCATTATAAGGAGTTGAGGTGATATAAACAGAGGCATTTTCTAATCGAGCCGTATTGGAACTACGCCCCTGAATAATAAATTTAGTAATATGACTTGGCTGAGGTAAGGCTAATTGCCACCAGTTTTCACCTGAACTGCATTGGGTATGATTATAGGTTGTGACATCGCCATCAATTGCATTGCTTGGTGGACTGTAATAATAGTAACCATTACGTGGCGTTTGTGTTGCCACCCCAAACTGTTGTGCGATATTAACGGCATTTTTTACCTCAATTGTAAAGGCAGGAAGGCTTGCCTCATTCTTACCATCACTGACACTAATCACAATATTTGATGTTGTCGATGCCTGTGTCGGTGTGCCTGATAATATGCCTGTTGTGGTATCAAAGCTCGCCCAATCAGGTTTATTACTAATACTAAAGCTGAGGGTATCATCAATATCTTCATCGGTTGCCGTTGGTGAAAAGGTATATTGATCCCCTGTGCTTAATTTTGTGATTGGCTCGCCTGAAATCACAGGAGTAGCGTTAAGCGTTTTTCCTGTAGGTGTTAGGCTAATATGATCAATCACTGCACCTAGTCCATTATTTTGTGTCTCTAATTCTTTAATGCTAAGTCGTTGCACATTGCCATTGCCAATAAAGCGAACCTGATAGCGTTGCCATGCCGATGTGGGGGTAACGGTAAGTAGTTTTTTATCATTTAGCCACAATTCAAAATCGGACGATCTTTTTCTACGTGCATAGGCATCTAAACTTAATTCATATTCTGTGCCTTGTTCTGTTTGCAGGGTTTGACTTAGGCTATTGATCTCATTTCCCGCATCTAGCTCTATTTTATGCGCCCCTAGCGTTGCACGTTTACCAAGTCTATTTGTCCAAACTTCAGCTGCTCCTTCCCAACCTTTGAGTCGAACCAATTTCCAGCGTCCATTGTCCTTGTTAATGGTGAAATTTTCAAAACTACCATTAATAATTAGCTCATTACTTTCTGTGATGCTCACATTGTCAATCACAGTGCCTAAACTATTATTCTGATTGGCTAATTCTCGAATAGCGATGGTCTGCTCACCACCTGAGCCAGTAAAATATGCCTCGTAACTTGCCCATTTGCGATCAGGGTAAAAAGTTGCAATCACCTCACCATCAACAAGAAGTTCAAAATCAGAACTTTTCTTTTTACGTGCATAAGCATCCAAACTAAAACGATAGCGTTGACCCGCAACCGTTGTAACTGTTTGGCTCAATGTATTTAGCTCATTACCTGCATCCAATTCAATTTTATAATCCCCATCGGTTGCCGTTTTCCCTAAGGCATTTGTCCAAACCTCTCCTGCTCCCTGCCAATAATCAAAGGTAACTAATTTCCATTTTTTATGATTTTGAGTAATCGTAAAGTTTTCAAAACTACCGTTTGCAATCAGTTCATTACTTTGTGCAAGAATGGATGGTGAAACAGAAAGTGCTAAAGTAAGTGCAGATAATCTGCTTATCGTTTTATTACGCATAAAGCCCCCTATAATGCGGTTTGAGTGGATAGACTGGCTAAAAAAATAGCAGTTATTAAGCCACTCTACCTGAATTATTAAGAGAGGTCATTAAATAGATGGATAAAAGAAAAAATTAGCATTGAGAGGTTATTTCATGCATGTTCCTTACCTTATCTACCTTGATAGAAAGAAAAAATGGTACTATGTTTCATAGTATAACTTTTATTCATCAATACTGAGGTAACGGCATGAACAAAGCAATAATGGCAAGTAGTATTTTTTCTATCGCCCTTTTATCGGCATGTGGAGGAGGTGGTACAAATAATAATATTGATGATATTGATACGACTGATACAACTGATACAACTGATAATACTCAACCTTTTGCGGGTGCTGTTAATGGGGTTGATCCTATTGTTGAATTAACACTTAAACAGCCTCGATCTGTACAAGTTGCTTCTCGAACGGTTTTGTATACATCAGAATGGGGATATGACGGTGATATTCACTATATAACGCAACAGTACGCGAATGGAACCAGTGATGAAGTGTTTCAATTAGCGACTAATATCAGCTCTTTAAATATTAAAGATGTACAAAGACAACAATCGGATGATTTTAGTTGCTCTGACGGTTCTAGTATAAAGGTGAATATCTCTTCTGATTTTTCAAGTGGTGAAGTCATTACAACGGGTAAACACAATAACCAAGATATTGATTGTAAATCCAAGTTTAGCTCTCTTTTACCCACAACCGTTTTTGATCAACAATCCATTACCACCTTACTGCGTGGTTGGGGTGCCAATTATGCAACTGCTGAGTATTCTAACTGCAATCATGCCATTGAAGATATGAATGGT
Organism: Thiotrichaceae bacterium; assembly: GCA_027008665.1. Lineage (GTDB taxonomy): Bacteria > Pseudomonadota > Gammaproteobacteria > Thiotrichales > Thiotrichaceae > JAGLBW01. The sequence goes on from JALVEA010000338.1 coordinate 3,293, forward strand.
TTTAGTAAAGAGTGTGTAGGTGAGGCACTGGTAAATTATACGATTACCGATGATACAGGTAAAATTCATAAATTAACGACCAAACTTAGCTTTCAATAATGGGAATTTAAAATGAACGACCTTGCCTATCAATTCGATATTGAACATAACATCAGCGTAGAGGACTACCTAAGCGGTGAGAAAACAAGCCAAATCAAATACGAATATGTTGATGGACAGGTCTATGCAATGGCAGGGGCTAAGCTGAATCATAATCGTATTGTTCGCAATGCAACTTCATTGCTTTGGAGTTTATTAAGAAGTACCCCCTGCGAACCGTTAGGCAGTGATATGTTATTGCAAACGTCTAGCTGTAAATATCGCTACCCTGATGTCATGGTCGTTTGTGACGATGATACCTCAGAAGATGATTATATTCGCAAAAATCCATTGATCATTATTGAAGTTTTATCCAAAAGTACCCGCAAAAAAGATAAAGGTGAAAAACGCCAAGAATATCTTGCCCTTCCTAGTTTGCAAGAATACGTGCTAATCGAGCAAGATTACGCCGAAATTGAGGTACAACGACGTGCTGATAACTGGCAATCTTCCTATTATTTTTTAGGCGATAGCGTAAACTTTGCCTCTGTGGATATTACATTATCAGTAGAGGCTATTTATCAACGTGTTGATAATCAGGATATGCAGGACTTTTTACGCCAAAAAGAAAAAATTAAGCAGGAAACACACCCGTTGAAATATAACGATCCCCTCGATCAGGAATAATGGTCACAATGGTGGCATTTTCTACTGTTTGAGATAAACGAAGTGCCGCCGCTACCGCGCCTCCTGCGGAAACACCGCAAAAAATACCTTCTTCAGTGGCTAAAAGACGCATTGTCTCTTCTGCCTCTTTTTGGGTCATATCAATACGTTGATCCACTTTTGCCTGTGCAAAAATAGCTGGCACATAATTGGCACTCCAACGGCGTATTCCAGGGATTTCCTCATTATCAGTTAAAGGCTCTACACCTACAATTTGCACCTTTGGATTTTTTTGTTTTAAATACAGACTAACTCCCGTAATCGTTCCCGTTGTTCCCATTGCACTGACAAAATGAGTCACTTCACCGTTGGTATCATGCCATATTTCAGGCCCTGTGCTATCAATATGTGCTTGATAATTATCAGGATTAGAGAATTGATCAAATAAATGCCCTTTACCATCCGCCTGCATCTGCTCGGCAATATCACGCGCACCTTCCATACCGCCTTGCTCTTTTGAGACTAAGACTAATTCTGCACCATAGGCTGCCATTGAGGCACGGCGTTCTTCACTCATGGTATCGGGCATGACTAATACCATTTTATAACCTCGAATCGCGGCCGACATTGCCAATGCAATACCTGTATTACCACTAGTCGCTTCGATTAAAGTATCCCCTGGTTTAATCTCTCCACGTTGCTCGGCAAGGTTAATCATACTCAATGCGGCACGATCTTTTACCGAACCTGCTGGATTATCACCCTCCAACTTCACTAATAAGGTATTACTACTTTCTCCACCTAGGCGTTGCAAACGCACTAAAGCAGTATTGCCAATCAAGGTTTCAATGGTTTTATATTCTGTCATCTAAACTTCACCTTCTAATACAACATAAGCAATGGCATAGAGTTTTTCATCTGCTAATGTTAAATAACTACTGACTACACCCATACTCTCTGCAATTGCTTTTGTGTGTTGATGTAATTCTAATAAGGGTCTCCCCATCGCATCATTGCTGACTTCTATTTCCTGAAAACTAACCCCCTTGGCAATGCCTGTCCCTAAGGCTTTAGATAAAGCTTCTTTGGCTGCAAAACGCTTGGCAAGATAAGCACAAGGCTGTTGGTGATTGGCAAATATTTTTTGCTCATTTGGATGTAAAACCCGACGTGTAAATGCCTCAGGATGACGTGCTAAAGCCTGCTCAATACGGTCTATACTGACAATATCTGTCCCTATTCCTTTAATCATAGGCGTGCGGTTCGCAATAATTCAAGCATCTCACTCGTTGCCTGTTTAATACCTACAAACACAGCTCTTGCAACGATTGAATGCCCAATATTTAATTCTTGTATTTGAGGAATAGCAGCGATCATCTGTGTGTTCTCATAATCCAAACCATGCCCTGCATTGACTTGAATTCCAAGTTCATCCGCTAGTTCAGAGGCTTTAATAATACGCTCAAACTCACGTTTTTTCGCATCACCGATTGCATTGGCATAGGTTCCTGTATGTAATTCAATCACAGGCGCTCCAATATCAGGCACCCGTTTAATTTGTTCAATATCAGGCTCTATAAACAAAGAAACACGGATACCCGCTTGATTTAAACGCATCGTTGATGTTTTTACACGCTCAAAGGAGCCGATCACATCCAATCCGCCTTCTGTGGTTAATTCTTCACGCTTTTCAGGCACAATACAGGCATCATTTGGCAAAACATCACAGGCAATATTTACCATTTCATCGGTTGCCGCTAATTCTAAATTTAAACGTCGCCGACAATGCTTGCGAATCGCATACACATCCGCATCTTGAATATGGCGACGATCCTCTCGTAAATGAATGGTAATCGCATCTGCCCCTGCTTCCTCTACTAGTATCATTGCTTGTAGCAAATCAGGGTAAGTTGTACCACGTGCCTGACGAAGCGTTGCAATATGGTCGATATTGACACCTAGTTCTAAACTCATTAAAAATTCCTCATCTATTATTGTTATATTAAATTTTACAGGGAGATACGATAGGCATCTATAATAATGTTGATCCTAATACCGCTTTCAATTCCTTTTGATCAAAGTCACTTGTAACAATCGACTCACCGTAGGAGGTCATTAATACCAAGCTTAAAACGCCATCTTGAACTTTTTTATCAACCGACATTAATTGTGAAAATTGATCAGCCGATATTTCCTTTGGTGGCACAATCGGTAAATTAGCTTTTGTCAGCAAGTCCTTAACACCTTGGACATCCTTTGATGTTATCCAGCCCATTTTTTGTGATAACTCCGCTGCCATTACCATACCGACTGCAATCGCTTCCCCATGCAACCATTTTCCATAACCCATCCCTGTTTCTATGGCATGGCCAAAAGTATGCCCTAAGTTTAATAAGGCACGTTGTCCTGCTTCGCGTTCATCAGCGGCCACTATGGCGGCTTTATGTTGGCAAGAACGGTAAATCGCATAGCTAAGTGCTTCTTTATCACGTTGTAGCAATTTCTCCATATTGCTATCTAACCAGTCAAGAAATTCAGGGTCATTAATAAAACCGTATTTAATCACCTCTGCTAAACCTGCGCTAAGCTGTTTATCATCCAAGGTATTTAAGGTATCAATATCCACTAATACACATTGCGGTTGATGAAATGCGCCAATCATATTTTTACCTAAGGGATGATTAACCCCTGTTTTCCCTCCAACCGAGGAATCCACCATTGCCAATAACGTGGTTGGAACTTGGATAAAATCAATACCACGTTGATAACAAGCAGCCGCAAAACCTGTTATATCACCAACAACCCCCCCGCCAAGTGCCAGCAGGGTAGTTTTACGATCACAATGAGCGCTGAGCATTTGGGTAAAAATTTGTTGCTCTGTTTCCAGTGTTTTATATTTTTCACCATCAGGCAAAATAATATCGGTATTCTTATAAGACTCAATGGTTTGATGTAATGCTTCTAAATAAAGCGGTGCAATAGTTTTATTAGAAACAATCGCTGTTGTTTTACCCTGAATATGGGTTTGAATTAATTCCTTTTGTTGTAATAAGCCAGAACCAATATAAATCGGATAACTCCGATCTCCTAAATCAACCTTTAATGTTTGCATTTTATAAAATCCTTAGCTCTTAGAGACTTCTTAATATTCGATTAATCACCACATTAATCCTTTGCTGTCCTGTTTTAATCACACTATCGGCAACTTCAAGGTAATAAGACTCTCTTACTTTCAGTAAATTTCTAAGCGTTTGTAAAGGATTCTTTGTCTGCATCAAGGGGCGTGATTTATCATGTCGAATACGCGCATAGAGCAGCTCTGCACTGGTGCATAAATAAATCACATGACCTGATGCTTGAATCACCTTGCGAGTATTTTCACTTAGAACACTGCCACCACCTGTAGCAAGGATAACATTATCTTTGTCGCATAACTCCTTGATTATTTGCTCTTCTCTGGTACGAAAACCTTTTTCGCCTTCAATATCAAAAATAGTAGCAATACTAACCCCATTGCGCTGCTCTATGACTGCATCAGAATCATAAAAATCCATCTGTAAACGCTTCGCTAAATGTCGTCCAACGGTAGACTTTCCCGCTCCCATTAAACCAACTAAAATTATATTCTTTTTCATCGCTGTCTTATGCCAGTAACTCCTAAAGTAATCAAGCAAAAAAAAATTATATAGATTAAAACCTATACAATCATAGGATTATCTCTTCTTATAATAATACTTTATTCATTGATTAAATTTTTCTTTTCCATTACATTGATAATGATTATCTCAAATCATATAAAAAGGAAATTAATATGTTACAACCCTTTAGGATGCCTTTTGAAGTACGTTTAATCTTTTTTTCATTACTTTTATTATTATCATTTGGATTACAAAAAAATGCGACTGCTGCAACCTGTCCACTCGCTAGTATTAAATCTAAACCTTGTTCAGAAAAGAATTTATCCACAGGTGATCAATTTCTTTTAGCAGTATCAAGAGGTCAATTGCATAAGGCAAAGCAGTTATTAGCAAGCGGAGGGGTTAAAATAGATTATCGCTCATCAAATGCTTATGTTGTCAGTAAAACTCGCGTTAGAGCCGATATCGACTCTCCTTTTATGGCAGGGAATAGACGTTATCAATTTGCCAGCGGTACTGCATTTGATATTGCCTTATCACAATACAATAACACCCTCGTTAAATGGTTGCTATCACGCGGTGCATCTCCTGATGCGGGTTATTTTGCGAATCTAATTAATCGAACTCATTTTGTTGGCCAATATCCCAATAGTTATTTGCAATTACCCTATAGCCAACGCGCTAAAATTGTTGCAGTGGGTTATGTAATGGAATTAGCGGCTCGACGCAATGATGTGGTTGCAGTCCAAAAACTATTAAGCATCGAACCAAGAGCGATTCATTATCGTGGCAATATTATTTTATCAAAAGCAATTCAGCAAGGTAAATGGGGTATTACAAATTTAATCCTAGACCGTGGGAGTGATGTACATAATCTTAATAATTTTAGCGGACTTTTTGAAAGTACAATACGCAGTGAACCTACTCAATACAGTCTATTACAAAAATTACTTCGTCATGCCAAACAACGTAAAAAATTCAATTACACGGGTTTAATTGATGAAG
>JALVEA010000339.1 GCA_027008665.1 Thiotrichaceae bacterium
TGCTGATAAAACAGTTTGAGAATTAATTTACTGTTCTTCTTCTATCGCTTTTGTATCCATTATTTTAATCCATTTATCAACAATTTTTATACCAATAAAGCGGATAAAATACCAATCAATACCTTTTTCTCTGGTTACGAGGCTCTGGCCTCGTAACCCTCATTGACGGCTCCAGCCGTCTGAGAGTAGTAAGCAGTTGAAAGCCACCAATAAAAGTACCAAGGTCAGAGCTTCAGTATTAGCAAGACTGACTCTTACTTCCTAAATACAGTGGATACAAAAATATGCCAAGAAGCCGTTATAAAATAGTCACAAAAGATACCTCCCCTTATTTTATAAGCTGTTTTCCTAGTTACGAGGCTCTGGCCTCGTAATTTTTATTGACGGCTCTAGCCGTCTAAAAAATCATAGCAAAATATTAGGCTAATTTATCAACCATTAATATTCCATCGGCTCCCATATAATTACGGTAACTTGAGTAACGCCAATGTATAGGGTCATCAACATATCCCCGTGCGACAGGGTTATTGTGAATATACTCAAGTTTATTCCGCAAAATTGCTTCATTCTGTATTAATTTTGGATGAAAGCCTTCCTGCCAAAATTGAAATGTTTGTCCTATTTTATACTTATTTTTATAACGCCGTAATTGTTCCAACATCCATTGCCTATTCTTTTCTTGATACCATTTAATGCATTGGCTGGCAGTGTAAGATTTAAAGTTTCTCATCTCATCAGAAAAATTAGGTGATGATGCAACAAGATGCAGATGGTTTTCCATTAAGACATAAGCATGTAATGTTAAACGTTGTTGCTTGTGTAGAAAAGATAATGAATCAAGAACAATATTAGCAATAGTAGGATTAGAAAACGCAGCGATCCAATTCACAATAGAACAACTTATAAAATAAGGAGAAGTATCCTTAGTTACTATTTTATAACGACTTCTTGGCATGTTTTTCTATCTCATAGTCTGTATTTAAGAGTAAGAAATAGTCATTGTAGCAATAGAGTTTTCTTTTTGTATTTATTTTAGACGGCTGGAGCCGTCAATAGGGATTACGAGGCTGGAGCCTCGTAACCAGAGGAAAATTTATTTGGGTGTACGAATGGAGGACTTTATTCCTCAGGTTTATCTGCCTACGCGGCTCCTGCCGTGTAACCCATAGTTAAGTGGTTATAGCCACTTAGACGGCAAGAGCCGTCAGGCTACGTTACGAGGCTGGAGCCTCGTAACGAGATAAAAGCTAAAGCTTTCACTCCTGTTATGACGAGATAAGTCTTTTATCAATAAGTGATTATTTTCCACCTACTGATGGGTAACGCAAAAAATGTCTATTTTTTTTACTATTTTTTTAAAATAAATCTGATTTTATTGTTATTTAAGAGAGACGGCTTCGTAATAAAGCTGTGTTTCACTGTAAATAGGTGTTAATTAAAGCTATAAATTTGCTTATACTAATTATTACCCAATAAAATTAAGCAGATTTTGGAATGGACTCAATGTGATACATAAGGAAGGTAAGATAATATGAGTGATAATTTCTCCGTAATTTGGAAAAAACGCAATAGCACTGATCCTGAAGATCAAACAGCTCTTTACCTTGAGATACGGTCTGTTTTTTATACATCTGCAGTTATAAAGCAATTAGAGCCTAAAGATCGTGATGATTTTTTTCATGATTTTTATGTTAATAAAATTCTTCATGCTTTATCTGCTGGTCTTGTTATTTCCTCAAAAAAATATGACGATATGTCCGTTGGACAACTTAAATATATGATGAGACAGTACAGCTTTAGCTGTTATCGGAACGTAAAAAATAAGATTGCTTTAGAAGAAAATAAAACAAAAGATGCCGATGAGCTTCAATTGACAGATACAGCACTTGATGTCCACCAAGAACCCGTATTAAATGATCTGCCTGAGAATGAGAATGTTCTCTATCAACAGCATTCCTCTGCTGAGCAGACAAGAAAGGCGATTGAGTTTATTCGCACATCTGAGTCATGGGTTTTAGAGATAATCTACAAGTCTGTGAGAGGTGATAAGCTTTCAGGCAATGATTATCCACGCCGTGCTAAACTAGGTCTTACCCTCAAACAATCTTTCCACACAGGTGCTAAAACAGTTGGGGATTATCATCAAAATACTCTGATAGGTCGGTGGATTGTCGATACCTATGGTGAGGAGGTGTTACCGCTTTCTGAAA
>JALVEA010000340.1 GCA_027008665.1 Thiotrichaceae bacterium
TTAAAATAATTAACCGCTGCCATTGTACCTGTGGTTTCATCATAATAGATATTATGACGTTTATTGATCGCCTCTTCGTCTTGATCATCAGCACGGGCTGAAAGCTCACCACCACAAACACGACAAACTAATTCGCCATCTTTTTCCACAGGCTTAATCGCATCAAACGCAATATGATTAGGGTGATTATTATCGTTTGCACATAATCGACGACCCATAATACGTTGCTTAGCAATTTCACGGTCGAGTTTTATTTCAAGCACGTAATCCAATGCCATACCCGATTCTTTTAAGGCTTTATCCAATGCTTCTGCCTGTGCTAATGAGCGCGGAAAACCATCTAATAGCCAGCCTTTTTCTTTTGATTTTGCGAGTGTTTCCAATACCATGGGAATGGTAATTTCATCAGGTACAAGATCACCGCTTTCTATAAATGCTTTCGCTTTCATACCAAGCTCTGTCCCCCCTTTGATATGCTCACGAAAAATAGCACCTGATTCGATATGGTCTAAACCATGTTTTTCTTTAACAATAGCACCTTGTGTACCCTTACCGCTTCCATTAGGACCAAAAGCTAGAATATTCATCTGTAAATCTCCATTGAAGTGAAATTAAGAACGAGCAGGTTAATAAATTATTATCCGCACGTCTATATCACCTTGGCTGTACTCATTTCCAAATCTAATAAAAACTCTTTACGCCATATTCCACCACCATAACCCGTCATAGAGCCATCTTTACCTATCACTCGATGACAAGGAATAATAATACTGATTTTATTATTCCGATTAGCATTAGCCACTGCCCGCACTGCTTTAGGATTACCAATCTCTATCGCTTGCTGTTGATAAGAGCGTGTTTCAGCATAAGGAATCGCAACTAAAGCATTCCATGTTTGTTTTTGGAAATCAGTGCCATAAAGATCTAAGGGTATAGAAAATTCACGTAGCATTCCTGCAAAATAATCGTTAAGTTGCGATTCAAGTAAACTAAAATATTCACTATAAGCATTTATTGCCTTTCCGCCATGAGACTTTTCCAAACGTGCTAATTGCATTTTAATACGTTGGGTATCAGTAAATTCTAATAAGCAAATCCCTTTTGAACTTGCCCCTGCTAAGAAATCACCAACAGGACTTCTAAGACGAGTCAGGGCAATACTATTTTGCTCTCTCTTTTGTGGCTGTTGTTGGTCCTCATAATAAGGAATACCAGAACAATCTTCATTATTGCTTGCCATATTTGAACTATCTTGCCGAAATGACTAATTGTAAAGGATTTTTCTCATTTCTAATGCCTTTGAGACTATAAAAAAGTTACCCTGCTGTTATTTTCTTATAATTGGTTCGGATTGGGACTCAAATTGAGGCTCGGATAAGGGCTTAGATAAGGGCTTAGATAAAGGCTCGGATAAGGGCTTAGATTGAGACTCAGATTGAGGTTTGGATTGAGGTTTGGATTGGGGCTCGGATTGAGGTTTGGATTGAAGCTCAGATTGAGATTGAGTTTGAGATTGTAATTGTTTTAAGTAAGCCAAAGGTCCACCTTTTTCAACACTAAAGCCTGTAATAACTATGGCAACTAGGTCAATTATTTCTTGTGTATTGACAATTTCCTTTTGTAAACAACTTCGTGCTTCGTTGATGATTTTTTCAATCAGACGTTTTTCTATTTCAAGACGTTTAACTTTCCATGAAGGAGAGCTAAGTGTTCTGTCTAATATAGGGTGCTGTTTTTTTCCTTTTTTATAGCGATAAAATCCCGCACCTGAGTCTTTGCCTGTTAAACCATGCTGGTTTTTTTGCATTAGGACACTCGGAACATCGTAGTCTAGCTGATCAGCTAGGGCTTCAATAACCCGTAAACATTCATTAATACCGATTGTATCAATAAGATCAAAGGGCGCATGGCTCATTCCCATTTCAGTGGTAAGTTTATCGATAGCATATAAACTAATCCCTGATTGATGAATTAACATTGACTCCGTCAAATACGTCATTAATAAGCGTGAGCCGAGGTAACCTGTATTACTTTTAAGTAAAATAGGTTTAAGTTGCAGTGATTTTGCAAAGGCATTGACTGACTCTATTAAGTGGTAACCTTGAACATGAGTACTGATTTCTACAATTTTACTTTTAAATAAAGGATGATAAGGATTAAAAGAGACAAGGCGTTGTGGTCTTCGCATTCCTTTTGAGATTTTATCAAGTGGTAAACTGGCTGTTGTTGTTAAAATATAGGCATCTCTTTTCGCTTGCTGATCAATATCATGCAGTAAAGAAGCTTTAGCATGTCTATCTTCGGGAGTAGCTTCAATAATAATATCAGCATGAATAAGCCCCATATTGTCACTATCTATAATAATTTTATCGATAATATTTTGTTGTTGCTGTACATTGTAGTTTTTTTTCAACTGAGAGTAGAGATCAGGTAAAAGATTTTCTAGTGCAGCATGGCGACTATCATAGATACTAACAAGTAAGTTATTTTCAGCGCAAAGACGAGCAATATAGCGTCCCATTACACCACAACCAATAATATGAATCCGCTTTGATAGTGGCTTCATTGCAATGATATCTTGGTCAAGGGCTTGATACAGTTTTTGTGATTTTAAATGGTTTTTCACTACATCTGAAACTAATAAGGTGGATGCGCTTACGGCTTCATTATGGCTAGCATCAGATAGGCTATTAAATGTTTTCCATGTCTCTATAATGCTATTAATTGCTACTGATTTGCCACTATTATGCGGGCTTTGTTTGTATTTGGCTACGATGAAATAAGCCTGTAGCTTCTTTGGTAATAATTGTTTAAAGATGGCTTTAATATCTAAACGAAAAAAGGGCTTACGAACAGATTTATCACTCCCTTGTTCAATCAAGTATTCAGCAACTTGATGGGTTTTATGTGCAGGGACAAGATAGTCAATCAGCCCAATAGATAAACATTCTGTGCCAGAATAACCAAGACTATCAAGAATTTCTATGCTTTTCGCTAAACCTTTGCGCTCTATTAAGCGAGTGATACTGCCAAAACCTGCATAATGCCCTTGTCGAATATCACTATAGGAAAGTTGAATGTCTGGATTATCTGTAGCGATACGGTAATCACAGCTAAGTGCAATTTCCAAACCACTATTGGAGCAACGTCCATTGATTAAAACAATCGTGGTACAATCAAGATTATTAATATGACGACAGAGTTGATTACCTAAACTGGTATAAATTTCTGCTTTTTGTTTTGAAGTGAGTTTTAGCAAAGTATCTAAATCAGCACCTGCAATAAAATCATTTTGTTTTCCAGAAGAAATGACTAAGCCATTAAAACCTTTTCCTTGAAGACTGGTAACAATTTCTATTAATTCTTTAAGAAGACCGATGGTTAGAGCGTTATTTTCATTATCTTGAGAGTTTATTTTAAGCCAAATAATGTCATTTTTTGTTCTTATAAGCTGAATATGCCGAAAAGCACTCATTTTACAGCCTCCTCGACCTTTTGTACTAAAAGTGCACTGCTTTGAGCATTAGAAAAACTAAAATGACAGATACCGTTATTTGCCTTATTGCGTTGTAAAATAGAGGCTAATTGTAAGATACAACGGAATTTATTAGCACTATTAGGATTGCCTAGGCTTAATGATCCACCATCAACATTGACATGACTAAGTGACTGGAAAGCTTCTATTGATTCAAATTGTGGTTTCTTTTCTAGGGCAAGGACTTCAGCGGCGGATATTTCATCCCATTCCCAATAATCAATCTCACTGGCTTGAAGATTATTGGAGCTTAACAAGGTCTCAATCACACTGTCTTCATTTGCCAAGCTAGGTTCTGAAAGTTTGGCCAATGGCGTTAAATTATATTTCTCAAGCATTTCTTGATTGGCGAGTAATAAAATACAAGCTCCATCGGTGGCTTGCGTAATACTGGCTTTGCTAATAATACCCGTCGGTGGGTTGCCTGTAATAATAGTTTTCCTGAATGACTCAGGATCGGTATTAATAATATCTTCATCACGGTATAAGCTAGAGCCATCAGGATAGAAAATAGGGACAATATTTTTTAGTAGTTTATTGCGCTGAGCATATTTAAGGCGACGTTGACTTAATGTAACGTATTCCGCCATTGCAGCTGCTGATAAAGAGAAATAGCTAGCTGTTTTTTCTGCAATTTCTTGATGCAAATAGGCATGACTTTCTTCCTTTTTTATAGAAGCAAAAAAGTGGAAATGTTGGGCATGGAGTTTATTCAATGTTTTTAGTTTCTTCCTCAGACCCTTTGCCCTTTGCCACTCTCTAATCCATTGAGATAGAAAAGGATTCAATGCAATGGGCTTTACGATTGATGTTTCAATTCCTGCCAATAAAATAAGTGATTTTTGGTTAAAAGCAATTTGTTGATACGCATATTGCAATGCCTGAATAGCACAGTTCTCACCAGCAGAAAAGGTATGGGGGATGAGTGAGGGCTTACATTGCAATCGTCGTGATAATTCCTGTCCTAGATCTATATTTTTATTCAGTGTGCTACTTGCAAGCACAACATCATCCAGTTGCGAGACATTAAAAGCTTGTTTTAACAACAAAGATTGAGCCGTCATAAGACCTAAATCAAGCTTAGTATAAGCCTGACTGTGTGAACTCTGCCTTAGATCGCGGCTAAAAGGAGTTCGCGCACCATCAACAAGATAGACGCCTTGCGGAGGACACTTAACCACAGAAAAGAGCCACTACTGAAAAAAAGAGTAAGAAAAAGCCCATGTATGTATTTTCCTATAAAAATGCTCCTTGTAATTATATTTTTGGCACTTGTTTCATTTGTGGAGGATTTAAATCAGTTAATTCTATTTCAATTGGAGGTTCATCCAATGCTTTTTTTTCTAATTCATCGTAAGTTCTATTTAAGCCTACCAGTCCTTCAATAATTTCCTTCTTATCTGCTCCTGGTAGATCCGCAATTGATTCTAACACTTTAATGCGTGTTTCTTGCATTGCTTCTTGCTGTTTTAGAGCAAATAGTCTTTCATGTTCAAGTTTCGCTAACTCCCTCTTGCGATAGATATTATGCGAAGAAATAAGATAGTAAGCAAAACTGATAGTAAGAATTAATGCAGAAAAAACCAAAATGGTATTAAGTGATGATTGGCGCTGTGCCTCACTTTTTTGTAGTGCCAATGTTTCTGCATGCGTTTGAGACATTTGCAACTTATCTTTCTCAAAGGCTAAAAGCTTATCGGTCATTCCTGCTTCATATTGCTTGTCTTTATCTAATTTATTGATTTCTTGTTGTTTCAATAAATAAGCTTGTTGTAACTCTTGTTGTTTAAGTTTCTCTTTGTTTATTTGTGCATTTTTCTGCATTTCCTTTTCATGCAACATACGCTGTTGTGTAGTGAGATTATTATACTCCATGCGTTGTAGCTCAATTTTTTGCTGATAACTCAATTCTGTTTCAGTACGCTTGTTTTTTAATTGTTCTTGAAGGTATTGAAACTGTAAATCCTGCTTGCTTGGCAAAGCAAATGCTTTACTGACAACATCACCTTCCTTTGTAACTGAGGAGGATTGAGAGTTCGTTGCTTGTGTATTTTCAGATGTCCTTGTTTGCTTATCATTGATCGTTGTAAAAGTCAACAAAATGATAAACATAGCAATAACGAGGATCACCAGCATTCCCATGACACGCATAAGTATTCACTACACTCAAATGGCACTCAATAGACGGTTACCTATCCAATATTTAAAGGGGTATAATAGGTATATGTTGCAAGTGCATGTTAATTAAAAGATTTCCATTCTGCCTCTTATTATGGTATATGTGTTGGCAATAATCAATAATATCGTTAAAAAAATGATCTATTGCCCACTATAAACAACTGTTGATGAAGAAATAATCTGGTAAAGTTTATTAAGATCAATCGGGCTAAGTTGCAAGCTGTTTACTTTATCATCACCAAATAAATCGCGAATATAATAAGGTCGTTTTTTGGTTGTTTTTGAACCATTTTCATCTATTTTATTTAAGATAATTGGTTGATTTGTTTGTAAAACATCAATTGTCACCGATTGTGAAGGATTATTTGATGAAACTCTATACAAACCTGATGGAAAGTGAGAATTATCAGAGGAGAGAATAGGGAAAAAAGCGAGCAATAAGTTCTCCTGATTATACACATAAAGAGTACGACGACTTTTATCCATTAAGACAATATTAACCTTAGAATAAGAAGGGAAATTATTGCGTATTTTCATTAATAAAGCGGTGTAATTTCCTTCAATTGGATCCAAACCTGATAGCAATTCTTTACCTTCTGGACTTATTAATTGCTTTGATGTTTTTGTTACACTGAGTTTTTTAGAGGGATTATTCACCTTTCCCTTAGCTTTCTTCATCACAGGCTCATTAACCTCCTCCTCTGCATCGATGGAGTCTCCAGGAGGAGTCACCTTTTCATCGTCTCTAAGTGCTTTATTTACTTGTCCAGATGAAATATTAGGTGCAGGAGGAGGTGCAAATTTTTTCTTCTTTTCTGCTTCTGATAATCCTTTAAATCCTCCTGGAATATACATTTTTACGTATTCATCCAACCAGTAGTCTTCTTGATTTTTAAAAGGACCGATAATTATCCACTTCCCGTCTTTTTTAGTTAATCTGACATAACCAAAAAAATAACTTTTTTTCTTACCATAAAAAGAATCAAGCTCTAGCAATAACACTGCATTTTTATTATCACTTAATTCTGTACTGACTTTATGGATATACGTCTTAGATATTTTTTTACAGCGTTCTAAAGAATAATCAGGACGTAATTTGATCGCTTCTTCACATTGATGCTCAGCAATCAACTTATAGAATTTTTTAATGGTTTCACTAGGATCATCTGCAGCAAAACTAAAAGAACTAACAAGGATTAAAAAGGTATAAAGCAATACAGCCGATATAATAAACCTAGTTTGCTTAGATAGTATCTTATATTGCATTTTAGCTCCTTGCCCTTAAATTTTAATCTCAAAAATATAGGAGGTTTATTAATTACCTCCATTCATCATCGGATAACAAGCATTATACCATTTAGCAAAATCTGCATTATGTGACTTAGCTAACTCAATAACACCTAGCTCATCACTAGAGCGCAATACTCCAAAGACACTGCAATCAACAAAATCTGGCTTATCGTTGCCAAAAAAAGTTTTTCCTGCCAAACCGTTATTTATCCAGTGATCAATAGCACTAAGAAATTCTTTCTCAACATCCTCAATATGATGCTTAAGTTTCATTTTTGTCGCAACACGAGGCATAACAAAAGCCCCCATTAGACGCACTACCTTCCTTTTAAACCAGCTAAATTGTCCCTCTTGAAGAATATGAGCAAAATTACGAAAAGAAGTTCTAAAATTAGGATGAATTAAGGGCGGTAAATAATGAACTAGCGTATTGTCCACCCATGCTGTCCATTTTTTTGCATCCTCATTAATCAGTAAATGAGCATAACGGTTATTAATATGCTCAATAATAATAGCAGATTCGGTGATAACTTGATCAGAATCTTTTAATACAGGTACTTTTTTATGTTCAGTAAAATCAAGTTCAGGCATACCAAAAGGGGTCACTTCCACCGTTTTATAAGGCTCCTTAATATAATTCAGAAGTGCTTTGACTTTCCAACAAAAGGGGCAGGAGCTAAATTGATAAAGTGTCAACATGGTTAATCCTTACATAAATTTTAATTTGTTCTCATCATCCGTTTTGCAGCCAGCAGTTTATCACTAGAACATCTGCCAATCCCAATAAACTCACCTGATTGATGATAAATTCGAATTAAAGAAGCGTTGGGGATATCATCTCGACTGATCTTTAAGCCATATTTTATCTGTGTCGTTTCTTCATTATTTAGAATAATTTGAGGGTAATGACTAAGGGCGCTATCAATAGGAAGTAGTGTGTTATCTAATAATCTTTCATCTTGCTCTGCCAATTGTTGCAGTTCTTCTAAAGTGTAGGTTTTACTACAATCGAAAGGGGAAACTTCGGTACGTTCAAGCGCAGTAATATAAGCACCAAAACCAAGTTCATTACCGATATCTTGTGCTAAAGTGCGAATATAAGTGCCTTTGCTACAATGAATATCGAGTTTTAATGTATCATGAGTACGCTCTAATAACTTTAATTTGTAGATAGTAATTTTACGTTCTTTACGCTTAATTTTTATTCCTTTACGTGCCAGTTTATACAGCGGAGTACCATTATGTTTCAAGGCTGAATACATTGGTGGGATTTGTGTAATAGCGCCTGTAAATTGCTTCAATACTGCTTGTAACCTTTCATCACTAAACTCTGTAACAGCAACTGACTTTAAAATCTCACCTTCTGTATCCCCTGTACTGCTCGTTTGTCCTAACTGAACCGTAGTAATATAGCGTTTATTAGAATTCAGTAAATAGCCTGAAACTTTGGTTGCCTCACCAAAACATAAAGGCAAAACACCTGTTGCTTTAGGGTCTAAACTGCCTGTATGCCCTCCTTTTTTTGCTCTAAATAAATAACGCGCACGTTGCAATGCGCCATTAGAGCTTAAATCAAGGGGCTTATTTAATAATAATATACCACTAATATTGCGGAAAAAGACTTTCTGTTTTTTTATCATTTTTTAATTGGGACATAGAATCCTCCTTCCCTTCGATATTTACGTTCCCTAGAGTAAATTGATGCTATTCAAGGAAAACTGGTACAAAGTCGAAGGAAAATTTAATACGTACATCTTTACAGCCCTAATCATCTTTCCGATCCGACAAAATAGCCTTGTCAATCAAAGCAGAAAGATCATTGGCTTTTTGCTCTGTATCATCATAAATAAAAATAAGCGCGGGAGTATTGCGTAGTTGAATGCTACGACTGAGCGCACCCCGTAAAAAACCTGCCGCACGGTTAAGCCCTATTTGGCATTCTTCATGTTGATCTTGTGCAATAGTATCAAAATAAACTTTGGCTTGAGTTAAATCTTTTGTTACCACGACATCAAGAATAGACACCATACCAACACGAGGGTCTTTGACTTCATTACGAATCAATAAGGCTAATTCACGTTTGATCTGTTCACCGATTCGGTCAGTACGTGAGTAATCATAAGGCATATCTTAATCCAGAGTGCGTTCAACTTCATAACGATGGAAAACTTCAATTTGATCACCAGCTTGCACATCATTATATTTCTTAACACCAATTCCGCATTCTGTTCCCACTCGTACCTCATCAACACTATCTTGATGACGACGTAGAGAATCCAGTTCGCCTTCATGGATAACAACATTATCACGTAAAACACGGATAGGTTCACCGCTTTTAATTTTACCTTCAATAACCAAACAACCCGCAATTTTTCCAAAACCTGTACCACGGAAAGTATCTTTAACTTCTGCAATACCAATTAATTCTTCACGAAGCTCAGGTTTAAGTAGACCACTCATGGCATCACGGACATCGTCAATTAGCTCATAGATAATACTGTAATAACGTGTTTCAACACCTGATTCAGAAGCAAAACGACGCGCAGCAGCATCAGCACGGACATTAAAACCTAAAATCACAGCATCAGCAGCTTGGGCGCGAGCAACATCTGTTTCAGTAATACCACCAATAGAGGATGAAATTATTTTCACCGCAACTTCAGTGGTTGAAATTTGGTTAAGCGAGTTTACAATGGCTTCCATACTGCCATGTACATCGGTTTTCAATAGTATATTGAAGATTGCCTTCTCACCTGGTTTCATTTTCTCAAACATTTCATCAAGTTTTGCCGCTTGTTGTGCTGCAAAACGTGTTTCACGCTCCTTTTCACGACGAGCTTCAGCAAGTTCTCTTGCTTGACGCTCATTCTTTAGCACCACTAGTTCTGAACCTGAACTAGGTGTACCTGATAAACCTTGTATTTCTACAGGAATAGAAGGACCAGCATTGGTAATTATTTTACCATTTTCATCCAGCATGGCACGAATACGACCGTATTCTGCTCCACATAAAACAATATCACCTTTTTTCAAAGTACCTTGCTGAACAAGAACACTAGCAACTGCTCCACGCCCTTTTACAACGCGTGATTCTATGATGAGACCCGTTGCAGGTCCTTTAGTACGTGCTTTTAACTCTAATACTTCGGATACTAATAAAATAGCTTCCAGTAACTCGTCAATACCTTCCCCTGTTTTAGCAGAGATATTAACAAACACATCATCTCCCCCCCAGTCTTCTGGTACGACTTCATAATTAGCCAAGTCAGTTTTAACCTGTTCTGGATTGGCCTGTTCTTTATCAATCTTATTAATTGCAATAATCAAAGGAACATCAGAGGCACGAGCATGTTTGATTGCTTCCTTTGTTTGTGGCATCACACCATCATCCGCTGCAACCACGATAATAACAATATCGGTCGCTTTCGCACCACGGGCGCGCATATCAGAGAAGGCAGCATGTCCTGGGGTATCAAGGAATGAAATAACACCATTATCCGTTTCAACATGATAAGCATCAATATGCTGGGTAATACCCCCCGCTTCGCCTGCGGCAACACGAGATTGGCGAATATAGTCAAGCAGTGAGGTTTTACCATGATCAACATGTCCCATAATAGTAACAACAGGAGGACGAGGTAACTGCTCAAATTTATCCATATTGCCAAGCAAATCACTAGAGGATATTTCCTCATCTACAGCTTTAACAGGGATGGCCGTATGCCCCATCTCTTCAACAATAAGAATTGCTGTATCTTGATCAACCACTTGATTAATGGTCGCCATAACCCCCATCCCCATAAGAACACGGATAATATCTGCACCTTTTACAGCTATTTTTTGTGCAAGTTCAGACACAACAATAGTATCAGGAATTTCAACATTACGAATAACAGGGGCTGTTGGTTTTTCAAAAGCATGTTCTGTTGATTGCTGTACAACAACTTGCTGTCTGCCTTTTTTCTTTTGACGACGACCACCTTTAATATGAAGCTGTTTTTTATTAGCTCCTGGACCTTGCGCCCGCCCTTGAAAAGGTTTCTTTACTTTCTTTTCAGGTTTTTTAGCAACAACTGCAGGTGTGGTTGCCTTAGCCTTGGCAGCTGTTTTTTCGGCAACAGGAGCAGGTTTAGGTGCGACAGCAGGTCTTGGTGGTGGTTTACGAGAAGGTCGGCGTTTTAAGCTTAAAGCCGCTTCTTCTTTTGATCTTTTAGCAACAATTTCACGCATTTGCTTGGGCGTTAAAGGCGCTGCTATTGTCGGTCTTTCCATCACGCTAGGTGTAACTGTCTGCTGAATTGGTTTACTAGGTGCTTTCTCTTCAACTTTATTTTCAGTAACTTTTTTATCAGCGATCTTATTCTTAACGGTTTTTTTGTTGGGGCTTACTTTTGGCATGATTTTAGCTGGTGTTTTTTCGCTAATAGTTTCTTCGTTAGCTACTACATTTATTCTTTCTTTTGGAGCAACTACTTTAGCATTTTTATCAGTGGGAGCGGGAGAATTTTCTTTTGTTTCAACCACAGTTGTCTTACTTTCTTTTGCAATCACATCTTCAGATATTATTTCTTTCTTAGTATCTTCTTTTATTGCGATGGAAGAAGAATTAGCAACGACTTGTTTTTTATTATTTTGACGCGCTTTTTTATCAGATTGTTTTTGTTTTCGATCAATCGTTGCTTGCTCACGCGCTTTACGCTCTGCTTCAAGTTGTTTAGCAAGTTCTTCTGAGCGAGAACTAGGTGCGGGCGAACTTGTTTCAGTGGTTGCTGTCACAGGAGCCGTTTCTATAGAGACAGGGGGCACTGGTCGTGTAAATGTTTTTTTACGTTTAACAGCAATATTCACCGTTCTACCAGAGACATTCATTGCACTATTAGAACGTTTTTTTAAGGAGAGCTTATTTTTCTTTTTCATTTGTCCAGTGTTTTCTTTCTTGCTGGAACGAATATGCTCAAGCAATCTTAGCTTTTCTTTTTCGGTGATATAATCTTCAGGGCTATTGGCTTTTATACCAGCCTCTTTAAGTTGCTGAAGCAGTACTTCTACAGGAGTGCTGACGATTTCGGCGAGTTGTTTTACTAATATTTCTGACATCCGTATTTTCTCCTGTTATTTTAAACATTTGAACCCTGCTCATTAGAGTCTGTTGGTACGCTCAAATCTTTTTCTTCAGCAAACCAAGGTTCTCTTGCTGTCATAATCAATGTCGCTGCTTGATCATCGTCAATACCTTCAATTTCTGTTAGCTCATCAACAGATTGCTCTGCAAGATCTTCCATAGTGCAAATTCCTTGAGCTGAAAGTAATTCGGCTAATGCTTCATTCATTCCTTCCATTTCTAAAAGATCATCAGCAGGTTCACAACCATCTCCACCTAATTCTAGGGAAAGTAAAGCATTGCGCGCACGACTTCGTAATTCTTCTATTATTTCTTCATCAAACTCTTCTATTTTCAAGAACTCTTCAACGGGGATATAGGCAACCTCATCAAGGCTGCTAAATCCTTCTTCCACCAGAAGCCCTGCTATTTCTTCATCAACATCCAGTTGTTCTGAGAACAAATTAATGATAATTTGAGCTTCTTTTATCCCTTTCGCCTCTGCATCACTCTCACTCATGACATTGAGAATCCAGCCTGTTAGTTCGCTAGCAAGGCGCACATTCTGTCCACCTTTACCAATCGCCTGCGATAGCTTGTCTTCTTCAACACCTATATCCATGCTCTTTTTTTCTTCATCGACAACAATAGAGAGAACTTCTGCAGGTTGCATTGCATTTATAATAAAAGGCGCAATGTCTTCATCCCATGGGATGATATCCACTCGTTCATTATTAAGCTCATTCGTAACAGTCTGTATTCGTGAACCACGCATACCGACACAAGCACCAATAGGGTCAAGATTTGGTATCAATGCCTGTACCGCAATCTTAGCGCGAGAACCAGGATCACGCGCGCATCCCATAACTTCTATCATTTCCTGACCAATTTCAGGCACTTCTAGCTTAATCAATTCAATAAGAAATTCATTAGCGGTACGACTCACAATCATTTGTGGGCCACGCGCATCTTCTCGAATCTCTTTTAATAGACCGCGTAGTCTATCACCAACTCGCACGTTTTCACGAGGAATCATTTGATCTCGTGGAATTAAAGCTTCTGCATTATCACCTAAATCAAGCATAATGCCACGACGATCAGCGCGTTTAACCGTGCCAAGAACCAACTGTCCCATTTGATCTCTAAAGTTTTCAACCACCCGTTCACGTTCTGCTTGGCGTATTTTTTGAACAATCACTTGCTTAGCAGTTTGCGCTGCAATACGTCCAAATTTGATCGACTCAACAGGTTCTTCTATAAATTCACCAATTTCAAGTTCTAAGCCTCTTGCTTTTGCATAGCTAAGAAGGATTTGTTTTTCAGGTGATTCAAACTTTGGATCTTCATCATCTAATACTTCCCAACGTCGAAAAGATTTATAGTCACCTGTTGTTCTATTGATATCAACACGAATATCCATTTCCATGCCATAACGCTTACGGGTTGCGGTTGCCAATGCAATCTCTATGGCTTCGAAGATTATTTCAGGTGCTACATTTTTTTCATTGGACATCGCGTCCACAACGTACAGTATCTCTTTGCTCATAGGGTTATTACACCTAACATTTTACCTAAAAATATTACTGGGCTATTCATATCGATTTTTTATTCCATTATTAGGCGAGTGCGATCAATAGCATCAAAAGGAATAGTATGTATTTCTTTATCCACTAAAATTGACACATGAGTCTCGGTTACTTGCTCTAAACTGCCACGAAAGTTTCTGCGTTCATTAATAGGCGTCCTAGTACGAATTTTTGCTGATTGACCGACATATTGTTTATATTGATCAATAGAAAAAAGCACTCGATCAATTCCAGGAGAAGACACTTCCAGAATATAAGCAACAGGAATAATGTCTTCCACATCCAGTACCGCACCCATTTGTCGACTGACTTGAGCACAGTCCTCAACAGTAATGCCTGATTCTTTTTCAATAAAAATGCGTAAAAGGGCACTTTCTGAATGCGGGCGATACTCATAACCCCATAATTGAAAACCCAAACCTTCTGTTGTTATTTTGATTAAGTTATTTAATCGATCTTGCACTGAGTGTTCCTATTTAAACAAATTTCAAGCAATAAAAAAGCCCCGTAAACGGAGCTTTTTATCATTGAGACAAGAGCAGTTATGTCTCAATTTTACATTTGGTAGCGGGGGCAGGATTCGAACCTACGACCTTCGGGTTATGAGCCCGACGAGCTGCCAGACTGCTCCACCCCGCATCAGAGGGTGCAGATTATAGGGAAATGTTCAAATAAGTGCAAGCTTTTTTTAAAATTTTAAAGTTTTGTATGTAAGTAACGTACAGTGGCTAATGTTTTGGAAGAGCTTGGTATATCCATCTCTTTAATTTGCAAAGACTTAGGAACTCTATCTGAGGTCAGTAATAAAACCAATTGACAACTAGCACGAGTCATTCCCATATAAAGTTTACGTGTGTTTTCAACAATAAGCGCATGGTGTTCTCTATCCTCAATTCCTACTCGTTTTTCATTGTCAAACAAAGCTTGCAAACCAGTGATAAAGACAATCGGGCTTTCAAGACCTGTTGCTGCCTCTAACTCACAAAGTCTTAATGCTTTTTCATCCCAATAGGGATCAGTCAAAATACAGGCCGATTGATTTAAGCTGTTTTTAATCGTTTGCAATAAAGGACGCACACTAAAATTAGCCGCATCAAGAATTAAAATGTCTTGTGCAGGCGTTCCTTTTTTCAAAAGTTTATGCACCTCACTAAGAAGACGGTTTCTTTCATCATTTTGATGCTGAAAATGTAATAGTTTAGGCGCAATACAAGCCGATTTAGGCAAATCCATACAAGATTGAATCGTTGATATGTGCTCTATTTCGTCTGGAAGACGGTTTAAGCGATATTCTTCAGCAATTTTTAAAATTAAGGGATTAGAACGATAATTGTATTGTAAACGAGTGGTTCGGTTACGTAGATCAATACCTGTTTCTCTCCAGCTTAGGCTACGATTTAGAAAGCCTTGATCAGGATCAGCAACCATATAAAGTTGTCCTGTCTTCGGTTTGATGGCTTTTTTTATTAATTCAAACCAGATCGGAGCGAAATATTGCGCCTCATCAACCAATATATGATCATACTGCTCTAGGTTAACGCTACCCTCTTGTATATTACGCCATAATAAGCGTGGAAGATCAGCCCAAAGCAATACATGGCGTGCTTTTAATTCAGCATCAAAATCTAACACCGCTTGCCATAGGCGTTCTCGTAATTCTACACTTAAAGAATGCGCTTGCCCCGAACGCTTTATTTTTAAATAATCAACTTCTGTAAAAATCAGACGGTCTTTAATAAAGTTAATTTCGCGTAGAAATGAATGTTGGGTAAAAACTGTTCCTATTAAATGACGTTTTAAGATTTGCTCAATCACATCCATTACCTGATGCTCATGAATAAAAGAATGCGTCCATTTCCATTGCTGTTGACACCATTCCATAAAAGGATGACATTCATTTTCCTCACTATTGAATAGGCTTTTATAACGCGATTTCAAACAATGGTTAATCGCTTTATTATGGGTCAATACAAGAATTTTTTTCTTAGGATAAAGGTCACGTAATAATTTTGCACGATGCAATAAAACTAATGACTTACCGCTTCCAGCAGCACCATGAATCAAACGTAAATTATAATTATGAGGTGATGCTTCTTCCTTTTTTAAGACTAAATCCTGTTTGAGTGCCATTTCTTGCTCTTCACTTAGAAGAAAATGCTCTAATTTTAATGACGTTTGTTGATCAAAACGATGCAATGAGTGATGTTTTGAAATAGCAGACTCAGGATTAAAGCGACAGCGCATATAGTTCAGCGTATAAGTTGACATAGAAACTCCCATGTATTTGCTCACCAAGGTGGATAATTCCTGAGGGATAAGTGCGTCCCCTCCAAATAGATGCATGCCATGAGATGTTAAGTGCAATTGCTTTTTTGCATCTAAGCTATTAGGCAATATCACAATAAAAGGAACTAATAAACTCGTATGGGCTTGTAGTTTTTTTGGAAGCAATGACTGCTGAAAGTATAATATTTTACGTAATGCGTCTTTCTTATAAGAAAGGATTTCTTTGTCCTGTCTTTGTGACAGATCCTCGACTTGTGTATCTTCACTGCAAATAAAAATAAAGAGTGAGCGCCTCCCTCGTTGCAAATAAAACAAAGTACCCGCTGGAAGGTTGCCAGTAGATAAGTGCTGATAGATTTTATAGTCATCTGCTAAGGCACTGCTTAAATGAGTATACAATTGTGTGGCAACGTCACTCGCTGCCACCGCATATTTTGGTAATGCGACTGCCATAATAATCCCCTAAAACACGTGTATTTCGACTCCATTGTCTTATTTTTAATATATACACAAGCTCGGCAGTATACATAAAACATATTGCAGGTCAACCACTTCTCTGTCTATAGCTCAGAGAAGTTTTCTTGCCAGCAATTTTATAAACTCAGAAGGTTTTAAGTAATTAAATTATCTAATGAATGATATCAAAAAACGGTATTAAAGAAATCACATTGCCACAAACCTTTTGCCCCGATAAAATGATCCTCCCCCCAAATTAACGATAAAAGTAAAAACATTATGAGCAAATTCTGGAGTCAACATACACATGCGTTAAAACCTTATACTCCTGGCGAGCAACCGCAAGATACGCAATACATCAAACTCAATACCAATGAGAATCCTTATCCGCCCTCCCCGTTAGCGCTTGAGGCAATGCAACAGGCGGTTTCCAATGATCTACGTTTGTATTCCGATCCAAATGCTAAGCAATTAAAACAAGCCATTGCAGATTATTATCAAGTCGATATTAGCAATGTATTTGTTGGTAATAGTTCAGATGAGGTATTAGCACATAGTTTTGCAGCATTGCTCAATCATAATAAACCACTGCTTTATCCTGATATTAGCTATAGCTTCTACCCCTCTTATATTCGTCTTTTTGGAATTAACGCCAAAAGCATCCCTCTTGATGATCAGTTAGGTATTAACTTTGCTGATTATCAACAGGAAAATGGCAGCATTGTATTTCCTAACCCTAATGCACCGACGGGAATTGCAATTGCTGTTGCTGAAATTGAACAATTAGCACAACAACATCCTGATTCTGTTATTCTTATTGATGAGGCTTATGTGGATTTTGGCGCTCAAACAGCAATACCACTGACGCAAAAATACAATAATATCATTGTGGTACAAACTTTTTCTAAATCGCGCTCATTAGCAGGCTTACGAGTGGGTTTTGCCATTGCCCCAACTGAATTAATCAATGGTTTAGAGCGTGTTAAAAACTCATTTAATAGCTACCCTCTTGATCGTATTGCCATAGAAGGGGCAACTGCATCCATACGAGATAAGGCTTATTTTGAACAGACCTGCAAAAAAATCATCCGTACACGCGAAACAACCGAAAAAGCGTTGCAAACCCTTGGCTTTAATACCCTACCCTCCTCAAGTAATTTCATTTTTGCAACCACCCATAAAATGCCTGCCGAAGCTATTTATTTGGCATTGAAACAAGAAGGGGTTTTAGTACGTTATTTTAATGCGCCCCGTATTGATAATTATCTACGGATTAGCATTGGTACTAATGATGAAATGGCTAAACTTATTCAAAAACTGAGCAAAATAATAAATTCACACTAAAAACGAAACACTTTCTTACCTGCGTCCAATTTATAAGCAAGTAAAGTCAAAGGAAGATAGGCTATCAATAATAACCACCAGCTTGCGTCTCGATAGGCCAAACATAACCATGCTAATGGAAATACCCAAAATAAATTAATACCAAAATAGATAAGAGTCACTTTTTGATGTGAAGACCAATAGTGTGCAAGGTGTTGGTAGAGATGAGTACAATGTGCTTGTAAAATATTCTCTCGTGCAAGTATTCTTCTAATCAGTGTCACACTCGCATCAACAACAAAGAGAGCTGAAAGAATGACCCATGCTGCGTAATTCATCCAACCGAGGCTAATGGTGATCAATGCAAAGAAAAAAATCATAAAGGCTAAAAAAGTGCTACCCACATCGCCCATAAATATTTTTGCAGGTGACCAATTATGCAAAAGAAAACCACCTGTGGCTGCCGCTAGACAAAGCATCCATAGCCAGACTGTTGTTTCTGTCACCGCTGGATTAAAATAAACACTAAGAAAAGCGGTGGATAACAACATAAAAATCGCTTGCAAGGCCGCTAGACCATCTATTCCATCCATAAAATTGAATAAATTAATCCACCAACTTCCTGCAAAGATAATCAATGCCACTGTTAGGCTAAAAGGTAATCCTAAAATATCTTCAATCGCAGGTAGAGGTAGGGTTGAGATGCCTAAATAAACCAAAAGGGAAACACTAGCATGTACAATAAGGCGAATAGCAGCAGAGAGATGGATAATATCATCCACTAAGCCGACCAAGGCAACCAGTAAGCAAAGGGCTATCACTCCCCAATAGACAGGAGAATAAATTTGTTCTAAATACATCAACCACAGACTAATTAGAAAAAAACCGCCAATAATACCTATTCCCCCACCATGAGGGGTTATTTTTGTATGTGAAGAACGATTATTCGGCTGATGAACTAGTTTTAAAGATGTAGCATAACGACAAACCAGTAAGGTAATTAGCCAACCAAGAACAAAAGCGATAAAGGAAAGAAGCATATTTTAAGAATTTTTATAATCAATAAGGGTCTTGGCTAAACCTTCGTCTAAGGAATAAGGCGGCTTCCAAGCAAGGCTCGAACTAATATGGCTATTATCTACCATAAGAGAGCCTAATAAACGTTTAGCAATGGCTTTTTTTCCTAATAAAGTCAGCAAGCCATTTAAGACGCTAGGAGGCATAGAAAATAAACGAGCAGGTTTTTGAAGCTGATAGGCAATACTCTGGATTAGTTTTGCAGTAGAGAGTGCCTCTTCATCACTGATTAAAAATACCTTTCCTCCTGCCTGTGGATGTTGACAGCAAACCCTGATAGCATCCAATAGATTTCCTAGATAAAGCAGACTACGCGCATTATTAACTGCCCCTAAAGGCAAGGGTATCCCTTTATCAACCCATTGAATCAGATGTAAAAAATTAGCCTTAACGCCCTTTCCATAAACCAACGGAAATCTGAGAATAACTAATTCCAGTGCTTGATGCTGTGCTATCTGTTGCAAACCTTGCTCTGCTTCCCATTTAGAAACCGCATAGTCATCCATAGGCTTAGCTTTGTCTTGATGCGTATAAGGTTTATCTCTTTCTTCTCCAAGCACTTTAATACTACTGGCAAAAATAAAGCGTTTCACACCAACCTTAACTGCTTGATGAGCCAGATTCAATGTACCCGCTACATTCACTTCACGATAAAGATTCAATGCTTGAGTCGCTTTTTCCTGCATAATATGCACACGCGCCGCCAGATGAATGACGATATTGACCCCAGTTAAAGCATTAGACCAATCTGTTTCGCTATTAATATCACCAACCACTACCCATGAGATATTTGCTATTGCTTGCTGAGGCTCCTTTCTTAGCGTAGCGATAAC
The DNA here is from genome assembly GCA_027008665.1 of Thiotrichaceae bacterium. Classification (GTDB taxonomy): domain Bacteria; phylum Pseudomonadota; class Gammaproteobacteria; order Thiotrichales; family Thiotrichaceae; genus JAGLBW01. The sequence goes on from JALVEA010000340.1 coordinate 19,666, forward strand.
ACGGTATCCTTGTTGCACCAATGCCTGACACAGCGCACTACCAATAAATCCATTAGCTCCTGTCACCAGTATTTTTATTGAACTATTTTTTATCATTTAGAATTTTTCTATAGCATTGGGCATAGGCCATTCCTAATGCTTCTCCTGAAAAAAGTGCTTGATAACGCTGACGTGCGGCTTTACCCATCGTTTTTGTTAAATCACCATCAGTAATTAGTTTTTGCATTGCATTCGCTAAGGCATCTGGAGACCTTGGAGGAACAACAAAACCTGTTTTATGGTCTAAATTGGCAAATGAAGTCCCTGTACCAATTTCACAAGAAATCATTGGCTTTGCACACATAGCAGCTTCTATTAAAACCACACCAAACGCTTCAGAACGCAGATGAGACGGTAAAATTAAGGCTTTACAACCCCGAATCAATGCCATTTTTTCTGCATTAGTGACCTGACCCAATAAATGAATATTAGCAGACTGTTGTGCTATTGCAGCCAGTTTATCTTGTTCTGCACCCGTACCTGCAATTGCAATAGGGAAAGCAACTTGTTTTGCGGCCTCCAATAAAAAATATAACCCTTTGTAAGCTCTCAAGACACCAATAAATAAAAAATATTCACTCGTTTTAAGACCAAATTTTTGTTGCAATGAAATATTAATGGCATCTTTTTGATATTGTTGATAGCTCGACTCCATAATACCCAGCGGAATAGTATGTAAATATTGGCTCGGCACTATTGAGGTTAAAATGGGACTGCTTTTTATATAAGCCGTTGAGGTGGCTATAACTGCATCCATGCTGTTTAACATACGCTTCATTAAAGGCTGATAAAGCTTTCCTAGCCAACCTTTAGCAATCACATCAGAATGATAGGTCATAACACAAGCTTTATTATATTTTTTCTTAACTCTGCTTAAAAAATGCAAAATATCAGCAAATGGCCACGGAAAATGATAATGGACAATATCCGCCCATTCAAGTTGTATTGAAAACAGTTGAAATGATGCAATAAACCCTAAATCACAAGATGCAGGTGCTACCCATGAACGAGCGCGAATAACCCATCCCTCAGCCCGTTCTATCTGTGCTGGAATTGGAGTAGGTGATAGCGTAAAAATACGATTTTCTATCTCCTCATCAGGTAGAGACTGGGTAGAAAGAGCAATTTGCCGAATCGCCTCTTGCAAACCACCTGGAGGGTCAGGAAAATAAGTACGATATACATGAAGTACATTCATTTGATAATTTTTTTAGAAGAATTAATCAAGAATATTAACACGTACCGCAGTATAAACTATATTCTTCCCGTTAACTTCTTGTTCAACCCATATCACCTCAATATGAGTACCCACTAATAAATTCTCTATTTTTATATCTTTTCTTTTTTGGCTTGACTGGTCGATTAACAAGGTCGAGGTATTAATAATAATATCCTTTCCGTTTAGTCTAATTTTATTATTATCAATCGACTCAATAATACCAGACTCTTTTTCTTGTACTAACGGCAATACAACCACTGTAGAAGCTACTAATTCACCGTTTTCATTCACTAATCCTTCAACTGAAAGGATCGTATCTGAGAATATGTCATCCAACTTTCCTGTAATAAGTTTAGTTTTATCTGTAATAACAACAGGTTGACCAGCAACACGAAAATGCGAAGGAAAATTCAAATCAAAATCAGTCACTAGCCCTTTAACTGCTAATAAAGTACCTTTCTCAAAACGCTGATAAGGTGTTTCCGAATGAATCGAAGAGGCGATTAGTATTTTATCCTGAATATAATTTAACGCACTTTCCACTTCAACATACTGTCCAATTTTTGGCTTATTTTCGGCTGAATTTAAATCCTCAACAGCTGAATAATCGACAATAGTATCTTGAACCAGGATCATTTTTAAGTCTTCATTAATTCTTGTAATCTCACCTTCTATAGCAATTGAGGAACTATTATTCATAAAAAATGGAGCGATTAATTTAATGCTACTTGCAATCAAAACACCTTCAGAATTTCGACTCCCTGAAACCTCCACATAATTCTCAATGGTTAAATCTTGCAATTGCTCAAACCCATTTAAAACCGTTAAAGGTGTGGTTTCAACATCTTGTCCCATAATTCTAAGCGAGTGATTATCAGATGAGGCAACAGTAACAACACCTTTAATATCACTATCATAACTGATCTTATCTGCGACTCCTGTTCCAGTCAGGGCATCGACACTGCCTGTCATTTCAATATTTTCACCTAGACTAAAATCATCTTGTTTTGCTCGCTTGCCATCACGGTAAAACTGAGTATTACTTGTATCATACTCAACACCATTAATATAAACACTACCAAAGCCTGTGATACTCCCCATTACAACCCCTGAGCCTCCTATTCCTCCTTCAGCGAGAATAACGCCAGAGCCTCCAATCCCTCCTTCAGCAACCTCAGAATTTTCTACATTACAGGCAGAAAAAAAGAATAAGAAAGTCGTAAAAAGCAAACTAATTTTGAGCATAAGTAGAATTTTCATTAGATATTTTCAGGAAGAAAAGCATGTTTTTAAATAAGATCTTACTGAAACTTTCTCCCTTAGCGTAACCCTTAAACAATCATTAAAAAGATAAGTTTATTTTGATGACAATTCTTTCTCAAAATAATAAATACCCACTCCCGCTTGAACTTTCCCTGTACCTTTGACATTTGGAGAGCTGTCTCTATCATTCTCGGCCAACCATTTATTAAACTTTACCAATAAAGCTTGTGCATCCTTATCCACCATTTCCTTAAAAGGAGCAATTGCTTCTATTGGTAGATTATTATAGGACACTTTACGCTGATAACGACGCTCATCTTTTTTAGCAGAAAGATTGTGATCAAAGGTCGTAATAAGATGCTCAACATCAACACCTAAAATTTCGATAATTGCATCCTCATCACCATGAGGGATATATTCATCCACAAGTAAACTAATCGAGTCATCATCAGAAACATCAACCGCATTGATACGTTTTAACTCTTGCAACATCGCCCGATAGGGCATATCACCACTGTAGCGTTCAACTAAACGTTCAAAGCTTTGCTTATCCCCAAGTAGAGATAGTGTTGCAGGCTCCCCATTGTTATTATTAAACTCTTTATCTTTCTTCCAACCCTCAATAACACGTACACCTCTATTATAACGAACCGTCGGAATAGTCTCGTCAACAGGCAACTTTCTTAGATTTGCCACATCTTTTCGTGTCAATCCTGTTATGATAGCAATTTGCGAGGTAGTCGCACGCTTCTTTTTTTTAGTTAAATTATCGTCAGCCACCTGCACATAAACACGTTTCGCAATTTGGCTTAGCTCACCAAAAGCAATCCCCTTGCGTAGTAATATACGCACTAAAGGCTTCAAAATGAGATAACAGGCTGTGTAAAGGATTTTATTCATTATTGGGATTATATTCCCAAACACTCCAAAATGATACATTTACAACAAAACATATCATAAAACTATTCTATTAGATGCATAATCTAACCTCATGAAAGCATTTATTCCCTGTTATTATAATAATCTATCCATTTGGCTTGATGTTATTCGCACTCTAGCCGCTCAAGCGGTTGTGTTTGGGCATATGAGGCAAATTCTATTTATCAATCCAAACACTGATAGCAACAACTCCTTGATTCAAACTTTTATTTCTACATTAAGCTCTGCTCCTCATGAAGCGGTTGTTATTTTCTTTGTTATCAGTGGTTATTTAGTTGGTGGACGCGTTATTTCCGATTTTTTAGCCAAACACTTTTGCTTTTCAATCTTTATTTCTAATAGACTCACTCGATTACTAATTGTATTAATCCCCGCTTTGTTACTAACCGCTGCCTTTGATTATTTCTCCTTCAACTATGGTAATGGAGCTAATATTCTTATCTCTCGACAACCGTTCTACCCCGAGTGGTGGGCAGAGGTAAATACCTTTAGTGTTCAATCTTTTCTAATCAATGCCAGTTTTTTACAAATGATTGTTGGTTTTCAATTTGGAACAAACTTATCTTTATGGAGTCTCTCAAATGAATTTTGGTACTACTTATTTCTCCCCTTTTTAATGGCAACCCTCTTCTATCAAGGGAATAGAAGGCTATTATTTCTGATTTTCACCAGCCTAATTATGCTACTTTTTATTTTTTCAGCAAAAGAGCATGATCCTGATCGACCTATCTACTATTTTTACAATCTTCTTATCTGGTTGCTTGGAGCATTCGCTTTTTTTATCAATAACAGATCAAGATTAATCCTCTCCTGTTTCCTACTATCTTTTATCGCAATCCTTATTTACTTTACTTTAAATATTCCAGTGATTCCTTCTCACTTAGAATCACTGATAAAACAAGACTTTCTCATTGGTATAGGCACAGTGATAACAATACGCTTACTCGGCTTTGTACCTGTCGCACTATTGAAAAAAAGTTTTTCTTTTTTAGCCAGTTATAGCTTTTCACTGTATGTACTTCATCTGCCCTTTGTATTTTTGGGAATGAGTTTTAATCAAAAACTAGGAGAAGGGCTTTCCTATGATATAATAGGACTTTGCTATTTTTTGCTACTCTGGCTAATCACTAATATTGGAGCTTGGCTGTTCTCTCTTTTTACTGAAAGAAAAACCAAACAATTAAGACAAGCACTTAACAACAATTCTCAAATGCATTGATGACTAAAATAATAGATTCCTAGATTAGCTTAGATTCATTTAGCTCGTTGAAAAACTGATGCTACTTGTGATCTATACTCATAAAATTATTAATATAATTATTTCTTTAAGAGCGAGAATCCCTATCCGTGAAAACAATCAGTCTTCGTGGTGCACGTACCCATAATTTAAAAAATATTGATCTTAATTTACCCCGTGACAAACTCATTGTGATTACAGGGTTATCAGGTTCAGGCAAGTCTTCGCTTGCCTTTGATACCATTTTTGCAGAAGGGCAACGCCGTTATGTCGAATCACTTTCTGCTTATGCGCGTCAATTTTTATCAATGATGGAAAAACCTGATTTAGATCATATTGAAGGGTTATCACCTGCTATTTCTATTGAACAAAAAACAACCTCACATAATCCACGTTCTACAGTGGGTACAATTACCGAAATCTATGATTATTTGCGTTTATTGTATGCAAGAGCAGGTCAACCACGTTGCCCTACACATCATCAAGCCTTAGAAGCGCAAACGGTGAGTCAAATGGTCGATGCAGTGCTAGAATTGCCTGAAGGGAGTAAACTGATGATGCTAGCTCCTGT
>JALVEA010000341.1 GCA_027008665.1 Thiotrichaceae bacterium
TCAGTTCTTTGATTGGATTGAAATAGGCTACGATATTATCGAACGACCTTTTATTACTATCGGTATGGTCTCCATGCTACTACTCACACCTTTAGCAATTACCTCAACTAACGCAATGATGCGACGATTAGGGAAACATTGGAAACGCCTACATCAACTCATTTACCTCATTGCTATTTTAGCCACGATTCACTTCTTTTGGATGGTGAAATTAGATATATCAGAACCAACCTTTTATGCGATTGTTTTAGCCATCTTATTAGGAGAGAGAGTGATTTACAGTTTGAGACAAAGGTAAATTATTGAAAAATGACAAACCATAGCAAAACTGAATGAACTATAAATCGAAATTTACCTGCCGATATAAATCAGACATTGCTAATGATAGCTCGTCTTTAACAGGAATCATCACCTCTAAATCTGAATACTCTTTCAATAACCAGCTATTATCAGAGTTGCGTTGGTACACCTCGGCTAAAGGTTTATCTTGATGCAACATAATATAAGTCTGTAGAGAGTCAATTAAACGATAAAAAGCAAATTTTTTACCATGATCATAGTCTTCAGTCGAAGGTGATAATACCTCGACAATAACGCGTGGGTGTTGAACATATTTTTTACTTATTTTGCCTTCTTCACACAACACCATTGCATCGGGGTAAAAATAATTCTTAAGTTCATCAATAGAGAGTTTTACCTCAGAATTAAAAACCGTACAAGGCTTGTTTTTTAAAGCATTATCAAGTGATGTACTGGTATTTTTACAGATTAAACCATGATTGACTGTTCCTCCAGTCATATCAAAAATCTCACCATCTATATATTCAAATTTTTGATTCAACTCTTCCTCAAGCTCAAAATACTCTTCAATACTAAGTTTTTTATTTTTATATAAATCTTCGGCAGTAGCAGACATGCTGATCTCCATAGTAAGGGACTTTTTATGATAATACACCAAGGGTCTTGATCTGGGCATATCAATTTATATTCAAAGATAAGTTTTATACGAGGAATAAATTCCTCAGACTGTGTTCCCAAATAAATTTAGGAACAAGCTAGAATTTACCCTAGTGATTTAGATTAATTATCCCCCATAGTTCGCTTGGTGAGTAAACAGGGTAAATCGCTTTTTTATAGTCATTTATATTTCGCGTAACAATACAGTCAACTCCTACCATCTGCCCAGAATAATACTGAACAGCATCTTCAAGGTCGGTAAATTTAGAATCTATAGAGAGCAAAAAAACGTCTTTATCAACTTTGCTAATTTCAAAGAGAGACAATAGTTTTTTAATGGATATTTTAGCTTCTTCTCTGTTATGCATTTTTGAAACTAAATAATCTAGTGTTGTTATTGTTGTAGCACAAAGATAGCCTTCAATAATATTTGTTTCCACCAAGCTAACAAGACTTGCTGAAAGTTCTACAAACTGCTCTCTATTTAGCAGTACATCTAAAATGATATTAGTGTCAAATAAAACCTTCACAAATATTTCTTCTCCAAATGTTTTTTATAATCATTTTCATCGAGATCTTTTATTTTTATAACACCGATAAGTGATTGAGTAATCGGTGATATTTTTGATTTCTTGGGCTTTGTTGTGAAAATCATAAAATAATCAGCAACAACTTGTGATAAAGATTTACCTTGTTCTTTTGCATGAGCTTTAGCTAGTTCAATAAGTTCGCTTTCTAAGCGTAATGTCAGTTTTGTTTGCATCTTGCACCCTTTGACGTATTAATTTAAATTTAATTATACGTCTTTATTGGTTTTTTACAAATAGGAAAGCTAGATAAAGGTGTGAAAGCTTTAGCTTTTCCTTCAGACACGGTGGGTTTTATTTGAGGAAAAAGCTAAAGTTTTCACTCCTTTGTTTAATAAAAATCGGGAATAAATGGCTTGGTTTTTTTAAATAATGCCCAAGCGTGCATATGATTGATTTCCTGCTGTTGATAATGTGAAATTGAGAAATTGTAGTCTGCTGCGGGGCAATTTAACCAGTGCCCACCGATAATGGCAACGATATTGGGTATATTTAGCCCTACTTTATGGTAATCAATATAGCTATTTGCCCAGAGTTTAACGTTTTTGGGGCGTGGATAAGAGCGCCCTGGTGTTAAACGTGAAACAGGGTCTAAGGTAATCAAGCATTCAATAGGCGTATTTTTTGCTTCTTTATGGATAACTTTCATCAAGCGACTCGCTCCCCAGCTATGCCCAACTAAATAAATCATCTGCCCTGCCTTATGCCACTTTTTAATTAAAGTAACGATACCTGCGTTAGCAGAGTGAGTGGCGTAAGCTAAGTTGTAGTGTGTTGTGTTTTTAGTCGCATAGTGAATATATAACCGCTTCAACACTGCATTATGGTAAAAGTCTCTTGCTCCACCAACAAAAAGCACTAACGGTTTATCAGCTTTTGTTTTGATAATAAGATGCCTGCTATGCACTGCTGAACGAATCAATTTATCTGGCTGGTGATAATCATCAATCTGTTTTGCAATGATAATTCGGTCTGCTGGAAGTATTCTATCAGGTGTAAACATATTTCCTATTTGATCTCTATATCTTAGCTAGGTGGCTTTTGTTAGCTTAGACGGATAATCGTTTCCAGCTTGAAAAAAATCAGTTTTGACTATATATATAGGGTTTAGGATTTAAGAATCAAATAATCTACGAAACGTAATTTAGTAATCCAAAAAAATCAGTATCAAGTTCCGTATCTTCTCTTTCATTAATGGTATCTATCTAATGTTCTATCTTTTCAAGAAAATTATTGGTTTTCTGTTGTTGGTTACGACTGTTGGATGGGTCTCAATCCAAGCTTTAATGCATACTTTCTCTTAATTTTGAAATATCATCGTTGTAAACTCTACTCATTTTAAGGAATTTTCACTATGTCTAGTGCAAAACGTTATTCACCCGAAGAGAAAACTCTGAATAAAGTTAAATATGGACTAAAAGGTTTCTTACTCTTTGTTCTACCTCTTCCTTTGTTGATAGCGGCTATTATTTCCTTAGTAAGGGGGGAAATATTGCACACTCTTATATCAGCGGCCTCTTTTTCAGGTTTTATGATTTCTGCCTTGATTGCTCGTGAGGGGTTTAAACGAGAGGGGAAGTATCAGCGTAGTCGTTTTGCAAAAGCGCCAACAACGCCTTTTAAAACTATTGCTGCCTTATTTCTTGGACTTAGCACGGGGTTAACGGTCTTGTTTGCTACTGGGGACGGTTTTTCTTTACATCATATTTTTAATAGTGTTTTTATGGGCGTTGCGACTTTATTGGGATTTTACCTTTCATATGGTTTAGACCCTCGTAAAGACAAAACGGGTGGTATTTCTTTAAGCGTGAGTGCTGATGAAGTCTTTGATGCTCTGGAAGCTGCGGAAGTAAAAATAGCAGCTATCGAAACAGCGAGAAAAAATATCCATAATCTAGAATTAGATCAGCACCTAAGAAATATTATTAAAAAAGCACGTCATATTGTTGAGACGATTAAAAATAATCCTAATGATTTAGATCGTGCGCGCAAATTTTTAAAAGTTTATTTAGATGGAACGCAACGTGTGACAGAAAGCTATGCAAAAACGCATGAAAAAGATGCAATAACAGATGTTCTAGATGCTAATTTTAGGCGTGTTTTAATTTCTATAGAAAAAACCTTTGATGAGCAGAACGAAAAGCTAAAAGAGAACGACCGCTTTGATCTTGATGTTAAAATTGAGGTATTAGAAACGCAATTAAAACAAGAGGGTGTTGTATAATTGCATAAGTAGATGGATATAATTAATCTAACAAATTATCAACAATAAATAGAAATAAAGAGGATATATAGAATGTCAAATAAAACGCAAATAGCGACTGCTACAGAAACAAAAATTATACCTGGAACGGAGGTTGCTCCTGTTAATACCATGAATAAGGACTTGGTTGCATACAAAGATATTGATGAAGCTGAAAAAAAGGAAGTGGATGCGATTATTGGCGAAATTGATATGAATGATCGTGGTAGTATTATCTTTTTTGGTAGTAAAGCGCAAGAACAGATGAGTACCATTTCTGAGAGCATGTTAGAAGGGGTGCGTAATAAAGACCTTGGTGGTGCAAGTAGCTCTTTAAATGAGATGATTGTGGCGATTAAAGGTTTTGATGTTGATGAATTAAATCCAAATAAAAAACCAGGTTTCTTTGCTAAATTATTTGGTAAAGCAAAGCCAATGGCACTTTTCTTGAGTGAATATTCTGATGTTAAAAAACAGATCAATGAAATCACAGATAAAATGGAAGGGCAAAAAACACAACTGCTGACTGATATTGTTGCATTGGATAAGCTCTATGAAGCCAATCTTGATTATTTTCATAAGTTGGAGCTTTATATTACAGCGGGTGAAGAAAAATTGAATCGTTTGGATAATATTGATATTCCCGCATTAGCAAAAAAAGCAGAAGAAAATGTTGAAGATTTACTTGCCGCACAGTCATTACGTGATTTGCGAAGCTCAAGAGATGATTTAGAGCGTCGTTTGCATGATTTGAAATTGACACGTCAAGTGGCAATGCAAAGCTTGCCGAGTATACGTTTAGTACAAGAAAACGATAAAACATTAATTAATAAAATCAACTCAACACTAATTAATACCGTACCGTTGTGGAAAAATCAGTTGGCCCAAGCTGTGACTATTTTCCGTATGAGTGATGCCGCGGGGACGGTCAAGCAAGCATCTGATTTAACCAATGAGTTATTAGAAGCGAATGCTACGAATCTACAAACGGCAAATATTGAAGTACGCAAGCAAATGGAACGGGGTATTTTTGATATTGAATCAGTGCGTAAAGCCAATGAAACCTTAGTGGAAACCATTAATGATAGTTTAAGAATTGCTGATGAAGGCAAGGCAGCACGGGCGGAAGCTGAAACGGAATTAAAGACACTAGAGTCTGAATTACGTCAGGCATTAGTTTCTTCAAAAGCTAAGGCCGATAAACTTAATAAATAAAATAGTAAGGAGGTCTGGATTATGAGTCTTTGGGATAAAGTATTTGGTGAGTTCATTGATATTATTGAATGGACAGAAGATAACCCCGATACCATGGTGTATCGCTTTGAACGCTATGGAAATGAAATAAAATACGGCGCTAAGCTTACGGTGCGTGAAACACAGGTGGCAGTTTTTGTTAATGAGGGGCAAATTGCTGATATATTAACCCCTGGTTTATACGAGCTAGATACTAAAAACATACCGATATTATCGACGTTGCAACATTGGGGTCATGGCTTTGAAAGTCCTTTTAAGGCGGAAGTTTACTTCTTTAATATGCGCCAGTTTACTAATCTCAAATGGGGAACGAAAAATCCTATTATTCTACGCGATAAAGAGTTTAGCATGGTGCGCTTGCGTACTTTTGGTAGCTATTCTATCCGTATTAGTGATCCTAAAAAATTTATGATGGAAATTTTAGGCACGGACGGTCATTTTACGGTGACAGAAATCAGTAATCAATTACGCGATATTATTGTTTCACGTTATTCTAGTATTTTAGGTGAATCTAAAATTCCAGTACTGGATATTGCGGGTAATTATGATCAACTCGGTAAATTTATTACTGAACGTATTGCACCTGAATTTGAAAATTATGGCATTAAACTCACTCAAGTTTTAGTTGAAAATGTTTCATTACCTTCAGCGGTTGAAGAAGCACTCGATAAGCGTACTAGTATGGGTATGATCGGTGATTTGGATAAGTATCTTAAATACAATGTAGCAGAATCAATAGATTCAGAAAATAGTTCTACAAGTAGTGCCGCTAGTACCGCAATGGAAATGGGTATCGGTTTGGCAATGGGACAACAAATGAGTAATGCACTACAATCTCAACAACCAGCATCGACTGTTGCAGCTCCCGTTGCTCATGCAGCCCCTCCTCCCGTACCGGGTGACCGCTGGCATGTGGTACTTAATGATGAAGCCACAGGACCCCATCCGATCAGCACCATTAAACGGATGATTAAAGAAGGTCTAATTTCAGCAGAAACATTAGTCTGGTTATCAGGTATGCCTGAATGGCAACCCGCAGCAGAGAATGCTACCTTTAAAGTATTATTACAGCAGGCGAATGAACATCAGCCACCACCTCTGCCAAGAAAAAATTAATGAGAAACTTTCCCATTAAACTTAATATCCCAATGCCAGATGACTGGCATTTACACCTCCGTTCAGGTGAGATGCTTAGTAAAGTGTTACCTTATACAAGTCAGCATTTTGCGCGTGCGATTGTAATGCCTAATCTTCCATCGCCTGTACTCACAAGGAATGATGCTTTAATTTATCGGCAAGAAATCCTTAGCTATTTGCCCAAAGGCGAGGATTTTACTCCCTTAATGACACTGTATATGACGGAAAATACCGACCCTAATGAGGTGCGCTTAGGTTTTTTAAAAGGAGAGGTCAGCGCGGTTAAACTCTATCCTGCTGGTGCAACGACTAATTCAGATGCGGGTGTCAAAGATTTAGAAAAAATTTATTCTGTACTAGAAGTGATGGAAGAAATTGCTATGCCTTTTTTAGTACACGGCGAAGTGGTTGATGCAAATATTGATATATTTGATCGTGAAGCGGTTTTTATTGAAACAAAATTAATCCCTATTCGGCAGCGCTTTCCTAAGCTAAAAATAGTATTTGAACACCTTACCACCAAAGAAGGCGTGGATTATGTACTCTCTTGTGATCAAAATACTGCCGCTACCATTACACCACATCATCTAGTTATTAATCGTAATGCGATGTTAGTCGGGGGAATTAAACCACATTATTACTGCTTGCCCGTTGCAAAACGTGAATTGCATCGATTAGCCTTAGTAAAGGCGGCAACAAGTGGTGATGCTCGGTTTTTCTTAGGAACAGATTCTGCGCCGCATTTAACAACAGCCAAAGAGAGTGATTGCGGTTGTGCAGGGATTTTTAATGTTGCAAATGCTGTTGCTGTGGTAACACAGCTTTTTGAGAATGAAAATGCACTTGAACAGCTAGAAAAATTCCTATCCATCAACGGTGCGAATTTCTACCAGTTACCTATTAATAAACAACGTCTTAACTTAGAACGTTTTAATGAAAGCCAGCCTATTCCAGAAGATATTAAAACTGCTGAAGGAATAGTGAAAGCCTTTGATCCAATGATGGATGTGTATTGGAAAGTTGTTTAAATAAGATGTGATTTAAAGTGCGAAGATTTGTGAAATCACCGATGGAGACCCAGCCTAGGCTGGGTTTCCTTTTGCTCGTTCCTAAATTTATTTCGGAATTTAGAATACAGAACGAGGAATTTATTCCCCGTACTTAGAAACAATCTCATCCTATTGATAATCAAGATTTTTAAAGTTGCTCATATTAAGATAGATTTCTTCATCTGCAATAAACTCACTTTGGTCTATAAAAATAGATTCAGGCATACCCGTGTCGGCATTATATTTAATCTCAACTTTAGCGGCATTGCTTTCTATTGCATTGCTAATGGTTTTAAAGAGGTCTTCAACTGTTAATTGATTATATTCAGGCACCATTGCCTTGCTTCCATCAGAGAATCTAGCATCAATGACGGTATTGCCTTTAATGGTTAAATCAACTGATTTAGCGGCATTACCTGCTATAAACCCTGAGCGTTTTAAGGTAAAGGAGTAGCTTTCAGGTCGCGTATTTTCCCATTTTTCTTTATTAAGGTTTAATTCCTTCCGCTCATCAATTAATGCAGTGCCATTAATAATTGATGCTTGTTGTTCTGATAAGATCATCCGTCCTAATTCAATATTATCACTTTCATCTGCATCGATTGGAACAGGGTCAGGACCACGGAAATGAATGGCGATATCGCCTTTGCTGACCTTACCGTTACCATCCGCATCAAGAATACGCACAAATTCCCCAAAGGTATGGAAGGGGCTAAATAGATCTAAAGCGCGTTGCTGTTGTTTGCCATCTAATTGTAATTCTTTATAAGCAAGATTTTGGATTGCCTTTAAATCTTTTTCTGTCAGTACATGATCACGAATCTCATCAATACCTGCAATACCACCCGTATAATGCAGTTTAACCGTATCACCGACGGATAATTTACCATTGCCGTCTTGATCTAATGCAACACCAGTGAAGCGTATCGTGATGCCATCAGCAGTACCCTTAGGAGGTGTATGATTAAAGTGATTGGAGATTGCCTGATACTCTTCTTTTGTTAATTTTAATTGTGGCGCGGGTGTGTCATTAATTTCTGCGGCTTGTTTTTCAGTTAGATTAATCCTTTCAACTTCAATTTTTGAACTGTGATAACCTAATATAGCAGGTACAACACTAGGGCTTTTCATTAAAATAGCGGTATCGCCTTTACTAACTTTTCCATCACCATTGCTATCAAATATTTCGACAAAATAGTTAATTGAACGAGAAACAGGGGTGTCAAAAAGAGCTAATGCCTGTTCTTTTTGAGTATTATTTAGCTTTAATTGCTCACCTTTTGGGTGCTCGGTGATTTGCCTCACTGCTGCTTCATCTAATATATATTGCTGAGAATCTAGCATCGCAATATCACCCACACTTATTTTACCATTACCGTCTTGGTCTAATAATCGAACT
>JALVEA010000342.1 GCA_027008665.1 Thiotrichaceae bacterium
TCAATCCTCGCCCCCTGCCTGTCAGCTGTTAGTGTTTTTTTGTTAATTGTTACTGTGTGACCCATTTTCGGGGGAGACTTTTAAGCAAACCAATAAAAACTTATATTTATTATATAGATAAGTGGGTTATTGACTCTCTGTAATCAGTCTCGTTTTATCCCCCCAAGAATTTCAAGAATCTTAGGAGTACAAGCCTAGGCTTGTACTCCAATTATTCAGCAAATGTTCAGTTACTGTTCAGTTTTGTTCAAAAAAAGTCTACTCTAGACTTTCATATAAATAATTAGAGCCTCGTAACTAGAAAAACAGCTTCCACGCTCTGATGGTTTTGTTATTTTAGAAAATCATATGAATTGGGTCGCTCAAAGTGAAAGATTTATCTTTTCTCATGCCCATATCATTAGGTGAAGCAGATGTTTGCTATATTACAGAACGGTGTGTTTCGCTGAAAGGCTGAAGCTTTCACTCCTTTTATCTAACACAGTAGGTCGTATAAACCTCTGGAGAAATCTTAGAAACTAATACATATATTATAAAGATGAACTATTATATTGCTTTACTTTAAAATATCGACTTTAGACTATGATGATTCTTGCTGGAAATCGTGCTTTTTCTGATTTTAATAAAAATAAGTTATTGAAATCTCTTCAATCTTCTCTCTCTCACATAAAAGATATACATGCTCGTTATTGGCATTTTGTGCAAACGAGTCAAACGCTGTCGGATGATGAACAACATCGTCTGGAGCAATTGCTTCATTATGGTGAGTCTGATAATGAGGCTAAGCCAGAGGGGATGTTGTTTTTAGTGGTTCCGCGCATGGGGACGATTTCTCCTTGGTCTAGTAAAGCGACGGATATATTGCATAATAGCGGTATGTCGAGTGTGGAGCGGGTGGAGCGGGGTATTGCTTATTTTATTGAATCCACTCAAGAAATATCGGCTAAAGAGCGTTTATTAATTAATGGACAAATCCATGATCGTATGATGGAACAGGTGTTAGAGAAAGGGGAGGAGGCGGAGGCTTTATTTAGTCATGCCGAACCTGTACCGTTTAAATCAGTGGATATTTCACAAAATGCAACTGCCGCTTTGCAACAAGCGAATATTGAATTAGGTTTGGCTTTATCGGCGGATGAAATTGATTATTTGGCGGAAAATTATCAAGCCTTAGAGCGTAATCCAAGCGATGTTGAGTTAATGATGTTTGCACAGGCAAATTCTGAGCATTGTCGTCATAAAATATTTAATGCCGATTGGGTGATTGATGGCAAAGCGCAACAACAAACGCTGTTTGGCATGATTCGCAATACTTATTATAAAGCACCTGAAGGGATTTTATCCGCTTATAAAGATAATGCGTCGGTGGTGGAAGGTTCGTTGGCGACTCGTTTTTTTCCAAGTACCAGTTCTCAGCAGTATGCTTATCATAAAGAAAAAGTGCATATATTAATGAAGGTGGAAACGCATAATCATCCGACTGCTATTTCTCCTTTTCCAGGAGCGGCAACGGGTTCAGGGGGGGAAATTCGTGATGAGGGGGCAACGGGAAATGGTTCTAAACCTAAAGCGGGTTTATGTGGATTTTCGGTTTCCAATTTAAAAATTCCTAATTATAAAAGACCGTGGGAACGTGAGTTTGGCAAGCCTTCGAGGATTGATACGGCATTAAATATTATGTTAGAAGGGCCAATTGGTGCGGCGGCGTTTAATAATGAATTTGGTCGTCCTAATTTAACGGGATATTTTCGCACTTATGAAGCAGAAGTTCCCTGTGCTAAGGGGACTGAATTACGGGGTTATCACAAGCCAATTATGATAGCAGGTGGTTTGGGTAATATTCGTCCTAATAATATTGAAAAGCAGGATTTACCCGAAGGTACTGCCATTGTTGTACTTGGAGGACCTGCAATGCTGATTGGTTTAGGCGGTGGAGCGGCTTCCTCAATGACCAGTGGAACCAGTGCGGAGAATTTAGATTTCGCTTCAGTGCAACGCGGCAATCCTGAAATGCAACGTCGTTGCCAAGAGGTGATTGATCGCTGTGTTGCATTGGGGGATAACAGCCCTATTTTATCTATTCATGATGTGGGGGCAGGGGGAATTTCTAATGCGATTCCTGAAATTATTCATGATGCAGGGCGTGGCGGAAAAATTGAATTAAGAGCCGTTCCAAATGATGAGTTGGGTATG
>JALVEA010000343.1 GCA_027008665.1 Thiotrichaceae bacterium
ACAAAACATAACAACCCCTGCCGTTTCTCGATCAATACGGTGAATGGGAGTTAAGTGATCTAATTGAAACTCTTTTTTTAAGCGTACTAATAGGGTTTGATGTAAAAAGCGTCCAGCGGGAACAACGGGTAAAAAATGGGGTTTGTCGGCAACTAGAATATGTTCATCACGGTACAATACAGTGGCTTGAAAGGGAATTTCTGTTTCATTGTTTAATTCACGGTAATAAAACAGATGCATACCGCTGCGATAGGGGCTATCAACGTCGTAACAGTTGCCTTTACTATCCATTATCTCACCGCGTTGCATTCTTGCTTGCATTATTTCTGGGGTGATATTTGGAAACTTTTCTATTAGAAAGTCTAATATTAATTTCCAGTTTCCTTTAGGAAGCCAGACGCGACTGGCACTAACGCCATTGCGAATGGGTAAAGGATTGATTAGGTGATTATTTTTTCTCAATGCTTGCTTGGAATTTCTTTAAAGCGCATTGATAAATCAATGGCTTTGATATCTTTGGTTATTTGTCCCACAGAGATATAATCAACGCCTGTGGCTGCAATTGCTTTTACGGTACTTAAATCAACGCCACCAGAGGCTTCTAATTTAATTGATTTACCTTTATTTTTAGCCACTGCTGTTTGCATATCTTCAAGGCTAAAATTATCAAGCATAATAATATCAGCATTGGCTTGGCTGGCTTCAAAAAATTCTTTTAGGTTCTCCGTTTCTACTTCAACTTTGAGGCTAGGGTGAAAGATGCGAGCTTGTTTGATTGCTTCTGTGATGGATCCTACTGCCATAATATGGTTTTCTTTAATTAAAATCATATCATAAAGGGCTTTGCGGTGATTAACACCTCCGCCACAAGTAACCGCATATTTTTGTGCTAAGCGTAAATTAGGGAGCGTTTTACGTGTATCGAGAATAACGGCGTTATGTCCAGCAATACAGTCCACATATTGCTTTGTTTGTGTGGCAGTGGCAGATAGGGTTTGCAGAAAATTAAGCGCTACACGTTCAGCACTTAATAAGGCACGAGAATTTCCTGATAAAGTGCAGAGTGTTGAATTGGCACTGATAAAATCACCATCTTCAAAATTCCATTTTATTTTTATATGAGGGTCTATTTGATGAAAAACGCTATTGAACCAAGCCTTTCCAGCCAGTATGGCATTGTCTCGGCAAATAACAGTGGCTTCTGATTGTCGATTATTATTAATTAAATCGGCGGTGACATCGCCACTGCCGACATCTTCTTTTATTGCACGTTGTACAGTTTCTTCAATATTTTCTGGTAATTCCATTATTTATTCCCAAGCATAAAAAAACGGCAAGTATCGAAACGATAATTGCCGTTGTAGTCTAAACCGTTAAGAACTTATTTCAATCGGTTAATACCCATCATTTTCAAAATAGATTTCTCATAGAAGGGTTCAGAGCTACCTTTTTTCATTTTACGCATAAAGTATTTTTCAAAAGCAATCTTGGCTAAATGTACCCATTTACCCGCTTTAAACCATGCGACATTACGTGGTGGAATTTGTGGAATAGCCACAAACGCTGCACCTGAATCACCAAAGTCAGCTAAACATAATGCTGTCCAAGTTCCCGTATGAGAAGGCTCTTTTCCAGAGAGTTCTTCTTCAATATTATGCACTAGTGCAGTGACCATTGACT
>JALVEA010000344.1 GCA_027008665.1 Thiotrichaceae bacterium
TGTTGCGTCAACAGGAGGAATGGCAATACAAACACCAGCGGAATAAATATTTTTGTAGGTTGGATTACGTTGATAGTCATCCACCATGACAAAACCACGTGGATTACAAAGCCCTTCAACCTTAGTCACAACATCAACTCCAAAGAAGGAGGGAAGCATCATCGCAAGGTCAAATTCTATTTCGTGTTCTTTATGTAGTTCACCCTTAGAATTGAGTTCGCTAACGAACATTTTGCCTTCTTCAACTTTAGTGGTTTTAGCATTTACAATCCATTTAATATGTTGCATACGCAATTTAGATTCTAACATGCCTTTAGAGTCACCAACGCCGCCTAGACCAAGGTGACCGACATAAGGCTCCGAAGTAACTAATGTGATATGGAATTTATCACGAATTTTGCGTTTACGTAGATCTGTATCGACGATCATGGCAAACTCATACGCAGGACCAAAACAGCTTGCAAAGGGCATTGCGCCAACAACAATATGACCACTGCCTTTTTCAATTTGCTTTTTATAGTCTTCGTAAAATGCTTCAGCATGATCTACAGTACAAACAGAATGGGTATGCCCACCATGAGGTCCGCTGCCTTCCACTTCATCAAAGTGAAGTTTAGGGCCCGTTGTGATGACAAGATAGTCATAAGCGATGGTATCGCCATTTTTCATTTCTAGCTTATTATTTTTTGCATCGATTTTTTCACAGCGATCAGCAACAAAGTTGATACCTTTACGTGAAACGTATTTTTCAATACCAAAAGTAATATCATTACGACCTCTCCATCCTACGCCAACCCAAGGATTTGAAGGTGTAAACTGGAAGTAATCACGCTCATTGATAAGCGTAATTTCATGTTCTTTCCCCAATTCATCTCTTAATTCGTATGCTGCTGGCATTCCGCCCGTTCCAGCACCTAGTACTACGATATGAGCCATTTTCGACCACTCCATTTTCTGATTGTTAAAAAATCAACCTGTTTTTTTAGCGACAAGTTTTAAATTGAATTATATTGTTTTTTATACAAGTATCCGATAACACCATAAAAACGACCGTTCGTCAATAAAAAGCCATAAAATAATAATATGGCAACGTTCTTATTTTTATGACAAATTATTAGTATTTTTTTGTAAAATAATTTCGTTTTCTATTGAAATACTTGATTTGGCATTATAAATTCTGGATTCTTTATTTTATACTAAAATTCTCAAAGTTTGGATCCCATAAGATCTCTCTATCAATAGAGGTGTTCTTTGGCTTGAAGTTCCTTGTAATTGGTCAATAATAATGAAAATTTTTCTTGTGGGTGGGGCGGTGAGAGATCGCTTATTAGGATTAGCAGTAAAAGATAATGATTGGGTTGTCACAGGCGCGAGTCCTGAAAAAATGCTGGATGCAGGATTTAAACCTGTTGGAAAGGATTTTCCTGTGTTTCTACATCCTAAAACAGGTGAAGAATATGCTTTAGCACGCACCGAACGCAAATCAGGGAAAGGTTATAATGGTTTTCATTTTCATGCGGATGAAAATGTGACCTTAGAACAAGATTTACAACGTCGTGACCTCACTATCAATGCACTCGCTGAAGATGAGAAGGGAGAGCTTATTGATACAGTGGGAGGTGAAAAGGATTTAAAATTGCGTTTATTACGTCATGTATCACCTGCTTTTTCTGAAGATCCTGTGCGTATTTTAAGAGTTGCTCGTTTTTTAGCACGTTTTGCCTGTTTAGGTTTTCGTATTGCTGATGAAACCTTGCAAATGATGAAAGTAATGGTTGAGGCAGGGGAGGTTGATGCTTTAGTCCCTGAAAGGGTATGGCAAGAAACCAGTCGAGCATTAGTAGAACCGAATCCTGAAAAATTTATCGAAGCATTGCATGACTGTGGCGCTTTAAAGATTTTATTTCCTGAGATTGAGCGTTTATTTGGTATTCCTCAACCTGAGCAACATCATCCTGAAATAGACTCAGGAATACATACCTTATTAGTTTTACAGCAAGCTTGTTTACTCAGTTCTGAACCAGAAGTACGTTTTGCAGCACTAACGCATGATTTAGGCAAAGGAACAACGGATAAAGAAATTTTGCCACATCATTACGGGCATGAGGAACGTGGTTATCATTTAGTGAACGTTTTATGTGATCGCTATAAAGCACCTAAGGCATATAAACAATTAGCACAAATTAGCACTCGATATCACACTCATGTGCATAGAGCTTTTGAAGAAAAGCCAAAAACGCTATTGAAAGTGTTGGAATTAACCGACGCTTTTCGGCGACCTGAACGGTTTGAACAGTTCTTATTAGTTTGCACGGCGGACAGTCGCGGACGACCCACTTATGAGAATAACTCTTATTCACAGGCTGATTTTTTTAGATTATTATTGAAAAAAGTATCAAAGATTGATGTGAAAGAGATTGTAGCGGCTGGTTTTAAAGGGAGTGCCATTGCTGAACAACTACATCAGAAAAGACTGAGGGTTGCAAAGAAATATCAACTAAGATGCAAACCTCAAAGCAATTAACGCTAAATGAGATTTGATTAAGGATGAAGTGGCTATCTTTTTACTGATCAAGAAACCTAATATTAACCCTGCTAGTCCAATGATAATACTGCCTATTTCTGCAAAGAATTGATCACCTATAAGTGCAAAAATAAATAGGCAAAAAATAGGCAGAAGATAGATAAGAGCAGAGCCTAATAATAAGCCTTGGGGATAAATACCAATAACGACAAGGTCATTGACTTTAGCATTGATGTTATTGTCTACACGAACAGACTTTGTTTGCTGTCCTTGTAATAGGGTGGTTAATAAATTGCTTGAACAATTAGCTGCAGATTGACAGCTTGCACAAGCCCCGCCTGTACTAGCAGGGCTTACCCAAATATAGTTACCTTCTATGCGCTCAACAAGTCCTGTTTCTTCAATCATTTTAATTGGCTTGATATTGAAGACTATTAAAAATATCTTTTAGGGTACTTTTAGGAACTGCACCGACTAATGTAATTGCAAAATTTTGTTTATAGTAAGTAACCACATTTAATGCGCCTGAACGTGTCGCTGTTTCTTTTGAGTCAGGTGTTTTTTTAGAGATGAAGATGGAGACTGAGCTTAGTCCATCACTTAGAATATAATGCTCTGTTTCTGATTCACCTTTGTTTTTCTTTAGCATCGGGGCTTTGCGTAAGGTAAAGCCTTTTGGTGTTTCTTTTAGACTCCATTCTAGATTCTCAGTGGGTTTGCTATTTGATGATAATGATAAAGCGGGGCTTGAAATAAAATTAGCGCTCGTGGGTTGTTCAATAGGAGCAGAAATAGGATTAATGTCTTTGACTCGTTCACCATTATTTAATATCTCAACATCGGTAAACATAAACTGTTCAATGGGTTCATGACTTTTGTCAATAATTGTGTAGTCCAATAGTAAGGAGGTTTCGGTATCCACACAGTATTTTTGTAAATAGCGCATACGATCTTTCGGTCTTGCAATAACAAGCCGGCAAGGACGTGCGGCAACTTTTATTGTATTGCCTAAATCAAAGGAATATACCATTTGGGCTTGTCGCGTAAATTTAGGCAGTTTAGATAAAGAATAATTAGTAACGCGAGAATAAGGCGTACCGTCTTTATTGAGTCGCTCAACACGTTCAACTTCTTTTCCATTTTCTATTGTATGAGATACTTTTAAGGTAATAATATCATCATCTTTAACATGAATTAAGGTGCCCTTATAACTCATTTGACTCAAAGATTGGGACATTTTACGTAATAAATTAAAGGCCTCATCATCCGCAAATGTTTGTAATGGTAAACAGCTAAAACATATAAGGGTTATTATTTTTTTCATTTGGTATTTATACCGCTTTTAATAATGTTGCGTTACAGGTTGTTTTACAAAGATTCTTAATAATAACAAATTTCTTAGTTTTATTAATAAGTTGCATTATAACTAACAACACGAACGGATGGCATTAAGGGTGTTGTAGAGGCATATTGTGCATGGCTATCGAGATAGCGTGTATAGCGTGCCTGTGTTTTTTTATCAGGATAATTATTGTAGGTATTAGCGACCCTTATTGGTGCTGATTCTAATGCTTGATTGGAGGCAATAGGCGGATTAGGGTTGCTTGTCAACAGAGGAGTTTGCATACCTATAACGGCGATAGCAGCAACAGAGGCTGCCACCGCAAAGCCTGCAACAGGGCGAACCCATGTCGGTCTGCTATTGTTGATCTTTTTCTTATTTATTTGTACTTGAGAATATTCTGGTTCGGCATCAATTTTATCGTGAATACCTTCAAGGAAGCTTGGTGTTGCAATGCTAGCTTGTTTTTCATCTCGCATTGTTTCGCCAATTAATGCGTAACAGGCTAAAGATGCCTGTAAATCATTATCTTTTTCCAACTCATCTAATAGTCGTCTTTGTTCAAAATCGCCTGCTTCTCCATCGAGTACTGCGGAAAGATGCTCTGTTATGGTTGTTGACATATTGCCCACCCTTAAATTTTATAACTAGTTAATATTACTATTGATATTTAATTTTTGATTTTATCTGAGTAATGGTTTTAATTCTCTCTCGATTGCTTCTCTTGCTCTAAAAATACGAGAACGTACCGTGCCAATAGGACAATCCATTGTGATTGCAATATCCTCATAACTCAAGCCCTCCAGCTCTCGTAGAGTAATTGCTGTCCGCAAATCTTCTGGAAGCGAATCAATGGCCGCCATAATGGTGCGATGAATTTCTTCCTTTAGTGTTTCATGCTCTGGTGAATCAATATGTCGTAGGCCGTCTGCGCCCTCATATTGCTCTGCCTCTTGAGCATCGATATCTGTCGCTGGCATTCGACGTGATTTTGATACCAAGTGATTCTTTGCGGTATTAATCGCAATGCGATACAGCCACGTATAAAAAGCACTATCACCACGGAAATTTTTCAAGCCACGATAGGCTTTAATAAAGGCCTCTTGTGCCACATCCATTGACAAGTCCTGATCATGCATATAGCGGTTCACTAGATTAATGACCTTCTGTTGATATTTTAACACCAAAATATCAAAAGCCTTTTTATCACCTGCTTGAACACGTCTAACCAGTTCTAAATCTGTTTGTTTTACGCCCATATGGGCTTAACTCCTCGGTGGGTTTGTCATTTATAGAATGATATTCCACCTAATACAAAACAAAATTACTTATAAAAAGTTCCAATTCGTTGTAAAAACACCACGTAAAGTACCTTATTATAAGCAAACCATCAAAGGAATAAACCAAACAGGTTATATTCTTCGACCATGAAAGTGCTAATAGTTCCTTATTGCTGGCACATTAACCAGTATTTCAAGCTACCGTCAGTCTGATTGGTAATAATGCCACTTTTAAAATGATGAAAGCGAGATTGTTATGAAGGGGGGTAGTTTTTTTCACTTTAGACGGCGTAAGTATTTTTTCCAAGAATACTTGCACAGTCTTACTTGCTAGGGAACTGACAGCTCATTATAGAATATAGTTGTCATAGGTCAAATAATGAGTGCGTCTTCTTGTCTATTTGGTATGAGCGGATGCCTCAAACTTATTTTATGCTTAAAGTTTAAACGGATAAGTGCCATAATGAAAAACGACAAACGGTATAATTTTATTTTATAATGGCTGGTTATTTATGGATGATTCAAAATATGATGTTCTTATTATTGGTAGTGGAGCTGCTGGATTAAGTTTGGCGCTCAGTTTGCCTGAAACACTTCGTATTGCAGTGCTTAGTAAGGAAACATTAACAGAAGGGAGTACGGTCTACGCTCAAGGTGGAATTTCTGCTGTGGCGGATAAAAATGATACGATAGAGTCGCATATTGAAGACACATTGGATGCAGGGGCAGGGTTGTGTTCAGAGGCGGTAGTACGTAAAGTAGTGACTCAAGGGCCAAAAGCATTAAAATGGTTATTGGATTCAGGTGTTCCGTTTACCAAAAACGAGACCATTGACAGTGATGGGATTGATGGTTTGCACCTTACCCGTGAAGGGGGGCATTCTAAACGGCGTGTTGCACATGCCGCAGATGCAAGTGGCTATGCGATAGAAACGACGCTATTAGGAAGAGTAAAACAGCGCAGTAATATTTCACTCTTTGAATTTCATATTGCAGTTGATTTGATTACCTCGCGTAAGCTTAAATTATTACAGCGTAATAATGTCAATTTAGGGGCTTATGTCCTCAATCGTAAAACGAAAGAAATCTCTATTTTTAGGGCGAATTTTACAGTCTTAGCGACAGGAGGAGCGAGTAAAGTCTATCTTTATACCAGTAATCCTGATGGGGCAAGTGGTGATGGCATTGCAATGGGATGGCGTGCAGGTTGTCGAGTTTCTAATATGGAATTTATGCAATTTCATCCTACCTGTCTTTATCATCCCCATGCTAAATCCTATTTAATTACAGAAGCGGTTCGTGGTGAAGGGGGAAAATTACTTTTACCTGATGGAACACGCTTTATGGATAAATACGATAAACGTGGAGAATTAGCGCCACGTGATATTGTAGCACGTGCCATTGATCATGAAATGAAATGCTTAGGGATTGACTCAATCTTTATTGATATTAGTCATCGTTCAAAAAAATTTATTACGGAGCATTTTCCTAATGTTTATGCGACCTGTGAGAAGTTTGGTTATGATATGAGCAAGAATCCTGTGCCTGTTGTTCCAGCGGCTCACTATACCTGTGGTGGTATTGTCGTCGATGAAAATGGGCAAACGGATGTGGATAATCTTTATGCCATTGGAGAGTGTAGTTTTACGGGATTACACGGTGCTAATCGAATGGCAAGTAATTCCCTATTAGAATGTATTGTTTATGGTCAATTTTGCGCGCAAGACATTATCAAAAAAAGGGATAATCCAAGTACCGACTTTGATATTCCGC
>JALVEA010000345.1 GCA_027008665.1 Thiotrichaceae bacterium
CTTTTGAATCTTATGTTAATTCAGACTTATTAAATATTCATACACATTCAGAAAAAGAGAATGAATCCTTTATCAGCAAACTTGCCAAAGAAAATCACCCTAAAAAAGTAGAAAATGATGTACATGTAGTCGGAGTCGGTGGTCATACTGATTTTGTAATGTCATATATCTTTGACTGTGAAAATGTTGAAACAGTCACACTTGGTTTTTCAAAACAATTTCCTAGTATCGAAAAAATAAATATCAGGAAAAAAAATCTTAACGGTGAAATTGTTGAGACATTCAATACCTCTGACAAAACTGTAATTGATTTCAGCAAACTTTAGGAACTTCCATTTTCCCTAAACGCATCTAAAATAATGACTAGATCGTAATGATTAATCAACAATGCCTGTTTGGAATTGCCATCTTCTCCTATAGAATAACCTCAAGCTACTCTAAGGAAATAAACGCAAATAGAAATCTCATCAGAGTAGCCTTACCAATATAGCAATTATTTAAAAATAAACATTTAGGAATTTCATAAAGAATGATAAAAAAATTATTAATAGCGTCTACACTTACTGGACTACTGCTTTCAGGATTTGCAATCGCAGAGACTGAAACAAAAACAACAACTGAAATAAAGCAGGAAACAGCGGTAAACAAAACCAAAACAACTGAAACAAAACAAGAAATAGTCGAAAACAAAACTGAAAAAACGCCAATAGAAAAGGCAGTAACAACTAAAACAAAACAGGAAACAGTCGAAAGCAAAACAACAACAATTGATAGCCTAAAAGAACAATTGACCAAAACATTTCGTCGTGCGCCTGATTCCTTAACAAAAAGCCCTATTGAAGGTGTTTACCAAGTGCTTTACGGTACTGAAGTTGTCTATGTCAGTGCGGATGCGAAATACTTTATCGCAGGCGATATGATTGATATGACAACGCGTAAAAACTTATCAGAAATAGCACAGCGCTCAGTACGCAATGGCATTATTAAGGATAAACTTAAAGACCCTATTGTCTTTAAAGCCAAAAATGAGAAACATGTGATTAAAGTCTTCACCGATATTGACTGCCCTTACTGCGCTAAACTGCATCGTCAAGTACCTGCCTTAAATGAAAAAGGGATTACAGTTGAATATTTCATGTTCCCTCGCGCTGGGGTTGGTTCAAAATCTTATGATAAAGCGGTTAGTGTATGGTGTGCTGGTGATAGTGCCGCACAACAAACCGCAATGACAAACGCTAAAGAGCGCAAACCATTCGATGAGAAAAAATGTGAGAATCCAGTCAAGGCACAGTATGAGTTAGGTCAAAAAATTGGTGTAACAGGAACACCCGCTTTAATCACCAAAACAGGTCGCTTGATTCCAGGCTATATGCCAGCTGATCGCTTAGCTAAAATGTTAGAAGCAGATCAACCTAAAACCATCTTCCAAAAATAAACGATGCCAATCTAAACTAAAAAGCCCTGATCAAATTATTTGATCAGGGCTTTTTTCATCTAGCTAGTAGACTAGGCTAAAATGACTAGAAAAGGCTTACATCATACCGCCCATTCCGCCCATACCACCCATACCGCCCATGCCACCACCCATATCAGGTGCGCCACCTGCTGCCTCATCTTGAGGAATATCTGCAATCATCGCTTCAGTAGTAATAATCAAACCAGAAACAGAGGCCGCATGTTGTAATGCTGCACGAGCAACTTTTGTTGGATCAAGAATACCCATTTCGATCATATCACCATACTCAGAGCTACGTGCGTTATAACCATAGTTACCTTCAGCTTCAGCAACAGCATTCAATACAACCGATGCTTCATCACCTGCATTGCTACAGATTTGACGTAAAGGCTCTTCCATTGCACGACGTGCAATACTAACACCCATGTCTTCGTCTGCATTTTCGCCTTTCATTTCTGCAATTGCTTGTTGGGCACGAACAAGTGCAACACCACCACCTGGTACTACGCCTTCTTCAACCGCGGCACGCGTTGCATGTAATGCATCCTCTACACGGTCTTTCTTTTCTTTCATTTCAACTTCTGTTGCCGCACCAATTTTAATCACCGCAACACCACCTGCTAATTTAGCTACACGTTCTTGCAATTTTTCTCTATCGTAATCAGAGGTGGTTGTTTCAATTTGTGCGCGAATCATGCCAACACGGTCTTCTATTGCCGCTTTATCGCCTACACCATCAATAATAGTGGTATCATCTTTGCTGACTGTAATACGCTTAGCTTGACCTAAATCGTCCATTTCTAGTGCTTCAAGGCTCATACCAACCTCTTCAGAAATAACCTTAGCACCTGTCAAGATTGCAAGGTCTTCTAGCATCGCTTTACGACGATCACCAAAACCAGGTGCTTTAACCGCAACCACTTTAACGATACCGCGCATATTATTAACAACCAATGTTGCTAATGCTTCGCCTTCGATATCTTCAGCGATGATCATTAAAGGCTTACCTGCTTTAGCAGCACCTTCTAATGCAGGCAATAAATCACGAATATTAGTGATTTTTTTATCATGCAATAAAACATAAGGATCATCTAAATCAGCAACCATTTTTTCTTGGTTATTGACAAAGTAAGGAGAAAGATAACCACGATCAAACTGCATTCCTTCAACAACGTCTAATTCATTCTCTAAAGAATTACCTTCTTCAACCGTGATAACCCCTTCTTGACCAACACGATCCATTGCATCCGCAATAAGTTGACCGATAACGGTATCAGAGTTAGCAGAAATAGAGCCAACCTGTGCAATAGCCGCACTATCCGTACAAGGCTTTGATATGGCGTGTAATTCTTTAACAGCAGCAACAACCGCTTTATCAATACCACGTTTAAGATCCATTGGGTTCATGCCCGCAGCAACCGACTTCATACCTTCACGCACAATCGCTTGAGCTAATACCGTTGCGGTTGTTGTCCCATCACCTGCAATATCATTGGTTTGTGAAGCAACTTCCTTCACCATTTGCGCGCCCATATTCTCAAACTTATCTTCTAGTTCGATTTCTCTAGCCACTGAAACACCATCTTTTGTGATCGTTGGCGCACCAAATGATTTTTCTAATACAACATTACGTCCTTTAGGGCCTAATGTTACTTTCACTGCATTTGCTAAAACATTAACACCTTGTACCATGCGGACACGCGCATCATCACCAAAACGTACTTCTTTTGCACTCATACTATTAAATCCTTAACTTAACTTACTATTTTTTTAAAATGATTCTTCCAGCTCCCTGTATTTTAACAGTAGCTATCCAATGAAAATTTTTAGTCTTCTAATACCGCTAAAATATCTTCTTCTTTCATCATCAATAATGTTTCACCATCGACTTTCACTTCTGTACCCGCGTACTGACCAAATAAAACTTGATCGCCGATTTTCACATCCATTGCGCGCACATCACCAGAGTCTACGATTCTTCCATTACCTGCTGCGATAATTTCACCACGGTTTGGTTTTTCTGTAGCATTATCAGGAATAATGATTCCGCCGGCACTTTTACGCTCTTCTTCCATGCGACGTACTAGCACACGATCATGCAAAGGACGAATATTCATACTATTTACTCCATACATTTTTTTGATTTTACTGTATTTAATAACCGCTGATATCAATAGAAAATAAGAATTTCAATTAGAAATTAGCAGTCTCGATTAAGGACTGCTAATGATGTGGTCGGCTTGCATTAATTCAAGAGAAAAAAAAGAGATTATTGAAATATATTTATAAAAAGAAAATTTTTTTGACGAAGGCAGGACTACACAAAGGTATAAGATATTGATTTTAAAATAGAATTAAAAACCTTAGCTTCCCTTTTAGCGCTTAGGTGAAGCGGATATTTTTTTAAACTACTGTGGAATCAAGGGACTATAACTAATGCCGTAGTAATTTTTCCGATTCAGGGACTAATCACGCTTCAAACGATCATCATCTTTACGCACAAACTCACCTTCATAGACAGTATCTTGGCGAGAGGAGCCTGCACCTTGCTGAGATTGTGAGAATCCCCCCATACCTGCTTGCATCTGTACTGCTGAGCGTTTCATGATATACATTGCAAGAGTCTTTCGAGTCGGAGGGATTAAACAGAAAAACCCCATTGCATCCGTTACAAACCCTGGAGTCATTAGCAATGCACCGCCAACCGCAAGTAAAATCCCTTCAATCAACTCTTGGGCAGGCAATGCCCCTGATGATAGATTTTTTTGAAAACGAGACAAAGTAGATAGCCCCTGTTGACGCAAAAGAGTAGCACCTATCATTGCAGTTGCAAGGATCAATAAAATAGTTGGTATCGCACCAATAAGACTACCTACCTGAATTAAGAGATAAATCTCAATAACAGGAACCACAATAAATAAGACAAGAAAAATACGAGACACACGCAAATTCATCGCAAGCTACCTAAGAAAGTAAATGACAAGATATTAAGAACTATAGTGTATTTTTTTAGCTTTTCAATCTAAAGCGCATTAAAAAAGAAACGTATTAGCTAATTTATTAAACTTATATGCTTAAGAAAAAAGGTCTGTTTAGCTTATTTTGCAACCATATTAAACTAATGAATAATAGATGTTTTTGCATGAATTTCAGACATAGGAAAAGGCTTGCCACAATGATAGCCCTGTGCATAATCCACCCCCATTTTTTGCAATAATTTGACTGTAATTTCATTTTCTACTAACTCTGCAATAGTGCGTAAGTTCATCACCTGCCCAACCTTATTAACGCCATCCACCATGGCTGCATCTATACGGTTTTTACTCATATTACGAATAAAAGAACCATCAATTTTCAAATAATGCAATGTCAGTTCACGTAAATACCTTAATGAAGTAAAACCACTGCCAAAATCATCTAATGAACCTCTACAACCTAAATCAGATAATTGTTTCAACATCGTCTGTGTTTCAGAAAAATTAGCTAAAGCAACACTCTCTGATATTTCAAAACATAATAATTCCGGTGCAACTTTTTGATCCTCAAGAAGCGCTTTAACAAATGAGACAAAATTAGTATCTAACACGCTATCGGCCGAAATATTGATAGTAAATAATCGCCCGCTTTGATTCATCTGACTCTCGTCATTTTTTACAAGAGTTTCAATTGTTTTACTCACCACCCAACGATCAATGCTTGACATTAAACCTAAACGTTCTGCTGAAGGTAAAAAACTACCTGGAGATAATAATTCACCCTGATGTTTCATGCGTACCAACACTTCATACTGAGCATTGCTACAGTCATCTGTTGTATCCAAACAAACAATTGGCTGAATAAAAAGAACAAACTGATTTTGCTTCAAAGCTTGGTTAATTGATTCATCCCACCTTTGCATTTGATTCATTTTTTCATTATTTGATGAGGTGGCAGTTTTACTTAAATCTTCAATATATAATTGATTACGTCCATTTTGCTTTGCCTTATAACAGGCCTTATCAACCGCTATCATTAAATTACTTCGGTCTGATACACGAGATTTTGAATCAAACTCAATCGCTCCAATACTGACACCGACGGAAAAACTTTTTTTCTGCCAAGTAAAACGATAATCACTCACATCTTCTATAATACGCTGACAGATTCTTTTTGATGTTTCTATTTCACATTGCGGCAATAAAATTGCAAATTCATCCCCTCCAACCCGTGCAATTTTATCCGATGCACGCACACTTTTAGTAAAAATATCCGCTATTTTCTTTAATAACTCATCACCTGCCGCATGACCGCAGACATCATTGACTACTTTAAAATGATCCAAATCCATATAACACAAAACATGACGCTCAGTCGTGCCAGTGGATTTTTCTAATACTTCATCTAAACAACGCTGAAAACTATGTCTGTTTCTTAATCCTGTTAAAGAATCGACGGATGCTTGACGGTAAAGCTGGTTTATCCTTTTCTTTTCTTCTGTTAAGTCTTGCAAAATCAAAATAACGTAATCAATCGCACCATTATTATTTTGCACAGGCGCTGTTTTTAACTTTAAATAACGGTACTCACCCGCTAGGTTAATCAGGGTAATTTCACTGAATTCAGAAGGACTAGATCGTGTCTCGAACTGTTTTTCCAAGGTGTCTTTTAAAATAAAACGCCCATTTTTCGAATTATAATTTTTTATCAATCGATAAATCGACTTCCCTCTCGCATCTTTCCCTTTAAAGCCAAGGATAGTGATCGCTGCCATATTAATATATTCTATTTCAAACGCTGTATTCAGACGAATAATCCCACCTGCTGCTGCCCCTAAAAAAGTTTCTGTATTTTCAAAAGACAAATTAACCCCCTGATTTGACATACCCATCACATCTTGACTTAGAATTGATTGATAACGCACCTTGTAAAGCAAAACACCAAATATAATCACTAACAATAATAATACTGCCTGCAATAAGGGTAAAAACAGAGGAACACCTGATACTAAGTCACTGCCTTGATTGTAAAGAGTTTGCCAGATTGCTAAAAGAATACTAAAGATAAACAGAATCACAATCGTTACAGCAGAGACCATACCGCTTTCAACATTAGCCTTATTTTTGATATTTTTTATTTTCATTATTATTATTTATCTTATAAAGATGGTGAGTAGTAAAAAATTGACAACTCCTTAATAATCACATAAAAATGCTGACTATTACCAGTAATATGGCTTAAATTCAGATAAAGTGTGATTAAGCAAGTATAAAATACAAGCCCATTACTTCTTATATATTATAAAGTGTAAAGCCCCTTCTTCAACGAACTGGCAATATTATTTATACATCTCATTGTTATTAATATATATTATTTATACATATCGCTATAAATCACCCCACATATTACAATTAATAATATTATTATACTTGAAAAATGTATTCATAATTTATAGTATTGACAACGTATAGATTAACTATACATTAATATTACCACCAAATATTGGAGAAAGGATGTCTATCAAATTAGAAAAATTGAGCTTACCTGAATTAATTCAACTACAGAAAGATTTAGTTGGTCATATAAAACAGAGGCAAAAAACAGAACGAGTTGCTTTACGAAAACAAATGGAAGAACTCGCTAAACAATCAGGCTTTACCTTTGATGAGGTTGCTTCCGCTTCTAAAGCGAGAAAAACGATTACAGTAAGACCTAAATATGTAAACCCTCAAAACGCAGAGCAAACATGGACAGGCAGAGGAAGACGCCCTAAATGGGTTGAGGCTGAATTAGCAGGTGGTAAAAACCTTGAAGATATTTTGATATAATTTATCAACTTCGTAATGTCATCGTAAGGTTTAAAACAGGGTGTTTTTATGTTCTTATTCCTTATGGTGATGTTTAAAATTAAAACAAACAACTGTTCATTTTAATAAAAACAATATTATTACCATTCCATTAGTAATCTTTATATTAAAAAGGTTTTACCACCACCATTATTAATATAATCAATACCAATAACAAAGGTATTTCATTAATCCAACGATAATTTACCCTATACTCTTTTATTGTTCCCGCTTGCATTTCTTTCATACGCTTTTTTGTCCATAAATGATAGATTAATAAAAGCACAATAAATAATATTTTTACATATAACCATCCCATTAATAATGGCCAATAAACCAACCATAAATAAATCCCTGATCCTATTGCTAACATCATCATTAATGTCATAAAAGCATAAAGTTTCCTCGCCATAATAGCGAGACGATCAACCTGCTGGCCTGCTTTTTTCCCTTCAATATAATGAACAAAGATTCTAGGTAAATAGAAAATACCCGCCATCCATGACATTACAAATAAAATATGAAATGTTTTTAGCCATAACATAATTGCTATTTTCCTCAGAATAAATAGGCGTGGATCATACTCTGTTATCTCTTATAGATAAATTGTGATTTATCAATTGAGGATAAAAAAAAGCCATCTCTAAATTAATAGAGATGGCTTTTAGGTTTGCACAATATAAATATTAAATATTAGGCAAGACAGTCTTTGGATCTGGTCTATCAGGCTTTACAACCTCAACAAACCGTTCCACAGCATTCTCACAACCTTCACCTTGGTACTTAATACTTTGCTTACCTAGGGTACTTGTATTAATAGATCCCGTTACGGTAACTCTCACATCAGGCACTACAACTACTCCAGGGTCTATATAACTATGCCCTTTAACAACCGTTGCAGCACCATCTTTAGGAGTATAAGTACAAACTAATGGCACAATTTCAACTTTTCTAACCGCTGTATTTGGACATCCTTTGCCTTCATACACAACTTCATAGCTACCCTCTGTTGCAGTATCAACATTGTTAGACTTTACCAAAACATCAGCTATACCAATATCTGCACCTTCAGCATCTTTAACTGTTGGCTTGGCATCCGTGTATTTGTCACCCTTATAAAGAGTCAAAGGATTCTTATTATCTGCAAATGTATAAGCACAATCTGCTGCAACAACCTTAACAATACGTGTAGTAACATTATTACAACTATTATCTTGATAAGTTACTTTATATTCACCTACTTTATCCTTATCAATCGTATCTACTGCTATCCCTGTTGTTACAACCTTGCCATTAGCATCTTTAAT
>JALVEA010000346.1 GCA_027008665.1 Thiotrichaceae bacterium
TATGCCCATTTAAGCGGCGTAAAGTAATCTTTGCTTGCTCAACACGGCGGCGTTCTTGGCGAATATTTTTACGTTTTTTAGCAGTTAAAGCAGAAAGAAAATGCTCAAAATCACGATAATTATGATTATGCCAGTGAAATTGACAATCATGGCGTGTTAATAGATTTTGCTGTGCCAACCATATTTGTTGTTTAGATTCTGGAAACAGGCAGTGAAAACCGCTGTAACCTTTTTGCTCACATAATTGCAACGCGGTCTTCAATAGCAAAGTAAAAATTTCTTGCTGGCGTTCTTTAATCGCTAATAAACGTTGTCCTGTGGCAGGTGTGTAAGGGATAGCGGAGACTAATTTAGGAAAATACTGCAATCCATTACGGTGATAGGCATCCGCCCATGTATGATCAAAAACAAATTCACCGTAGCTATTGTGTTTTTCATACAAAGGCATTGCACCGATCAGTGCTTGATCTTCATAAATGGCGATATGACAAGGTATCCAGCCAAATTTTTCACTGACACAATGATGCGTTTCGAGTGCATCTAGAAATTCATGGCGTAAAAAAGGATTATTATCAACCACCAAAGCATTCCATTGACTCTCTGCTATCTCATTAATTTGGCGATGAAAGAGTATTTGCATAGACTTATGGGTTTAGTGAGACTTTATTATCTTTTTCAGATAGCCATTGTTGTAGATTATCAGCAACATGATCAATGACTCGTTGTCTTGCTTCTACCGATGCCCAAGCGATATGAGGTGTAAGGATTAAATTTGGTAAATCTTCAGCCAGTAGTGGGTGATTGAGTGGTGGTGGTTCAATATCTAGCACATCGATACCCGCCCCAGCAATTTGATGCTGACGTAAAGCATTCGCTAAGGCTGTATTATCAACAACTCCACCTCTTGCTGTATTGATTAGCAATGCAGTTGGTTTCATGCGTTGTAATGCTTTGGCATTGATTAAATTTTGAGTGGTCGAATTAAGCGGGCAGTGTAGGCTAAGTACGTCTACTTGAGGCAAAAGATCATCTAATAGTAAACGTCCATTGCTTGCGGTTTTTGATCCAGCCCTTTCTGCGATTAAAATCTTCATTTCAAATGCTTTGGCTAGTTTCTCAACTCCTTTAGCTAATGCACCATACCCCACAAGGCCGAGTGTTTTACCTTTTAATTCTTGAATTGGAAACTGAAGACTGGAAAAGTGTTTGCTACGTGACCAATCTCCCTGTTTAGTCATGTTTTGATAAGGAATAAGTTGTCTTGATAAAGCCAGTATTAAAGAAAATACATGCTGTGCAACCGAGGAAGTACAATAATCAGTCACATTAAAAACAGCGATACCTAATGTTTTGCAAGTGCTTAAATCTACATTATCCATACCCGTTGCGGTTAATAAAATAACCTTTAAGTCGGGCAACTGACTCAATAATGGCTGATCAAAAACTACTTTATTAGCTACTGCGATATTGATGCCTTTAAGATGGGCAACACGTTGTGTCAATGGGGTTGATGGGTAACGATGCCAATGTGGAATTAATCCCAATAAGGGATTGAGATTAAGGTCATTGGCATTGAAGGTTGCTTCATCTAATATAGCGGCTTGTAAATGCGTCATATTATTTTTCTAATTGTGAAATATCACGCACTGCGCCACGCGAGGCGGAGGTGGTCATGGCGGCGTAGGCACGTAGTGCTTGTGAGACTTGACGCTTGCGATTGAGCGGCTTCCATGCATCAGCGCCTTTTGCTTCCATTGCTTTACGACGTATTGCTAAGTTTTCATCATCGATTAAAAGTTCTATTTTGCGTTGTGGGATATCTATTGCAATCGCGTCACCTTCTTCAATCAAACCAATTGCACCACCTTCTGCGGCTTCGGGGGAGGCGTGTCCAATGGATAGGCCTGACGTTCCGCCTGAGAAGCGTCCATCGGTAAGTAGGGCGCAGACTTTGCCGAGTCCTTTTGATTTTAGATAACTGGTGGGATAGAGCATTTCTTGCATTCCAGGACCACCGCGTGGGCCTTCATAACGAATAACCACCACATCACCTGCAATAATTTCATCGGCTAAAATAGCGGCAACGGCATCATCTTGTGATTCAAAAATACGCGCTTTACCCGTGAAGGTGAAATTATCCTCATCCACTCCTGCTGTTTTTACAAT
>JALVEA010000347.1 GCA_027008665.1 Thiotrichaceae bacterium
AAAATACCGACAAGGCTGTAAGTGCCTATGCCAACCCAGATTGAGAAACAAACCACAGCACCAAAACAAATAAGAAGCGCGTAGATTTCAAGTAATGTCTTTTTCATAGCAAATTGTGATCTTTGTAGTGTTAAAACTGAGATGGTTTAAGTAAGAAAATAGATCAAAATAACTTATTATCAACCTTTTATTTTCTTGGAATAGCCCTAATCCACCGTCATAAAACTTTGACCTTAGGCTTTTTTAGTTATATACATACTTTTTTTTTAAAATATTAAAAATATTGGAAGCTTTTCTTTTTCAGTTGGGTCTTTTTTCTAACTGAAAGATAGCAAAAAATTTAAAAACTGTATATCCAAAGGAGAATGCGAGAATGTCTACAGTAAAACATCCATTATCTGCTAAA
The DNA here is from genome assembly GCA_027008665.1 of Thiotrichaceae bacterium. GTDB lineage: Bacteria > Pseudomonadota > Gammaproteobacteria > Thiotrichales > Thiotrichaceae > JAGLBW01. The sequence continues at coordinate 407 of JALVEA010000347.1, forward strand.
TTTGCGGCACAGGCGAATATTAATGCAGAACAATATCAGCAAATGTATCAAGATTCTATTCAGAATCCTGATGCATTTTGGGCAGAGCAGGCAGAGAAATATGTTACATGGTTTAAACCGTGGGATGTAGTCTCAGATTGGAGCTTTGCCAAAGAGGATTTACATATTAATTGGTATAGCAATGCCAAGCTGAATGTGTCTTATAATTGTCTTGATCGTCATTTAGAAACCCGTGGGGATCAAATCGCCATTATTTGGGAGGGTGATAATCCTGATGAAGAGCGTAAAATAACGTATCGTGAATTACATGAGGAAGTATCACGTTTTGCCAATGTTCTAAAAGAGCGTGGGGTCAAAAAGGGAGATCGTGTTTCGCTTTATTTACCCATGATTCCAGAAGCCGCGGTTGCTATGTTGGCCTGTACGCGCATTGGTGCGGTGCATTCGGTTGTCTTTGGGGGCTTTTCATCGGAGGCATTGGCAAGTCGTATTAAAGATTCTGATTGCCAAGTCGTGATTACATCGGATCAATCCATGCGTGGCGGTAAAAAAATTCCACTAAAAGTCAATGCCGATGCTGCATTGCAATCCTGTCCGAATGTACATACCTGTATTGTGGTCAAACGTGGTGGCGAGGCGATTGAATGGAATGATCAGCGTGATATTTGGTATCACGATGCCATTGCTACCGCTAGTGCGGAATGTCCTGTTGAAGAAATGGATGCAGAAGATCCTTTATTTATCCTCTATACCTCAGGTTCGACAGGCACACCTAAAGGCGTTTTGCATACAACAGGCGGTTATCTAGTACAAGCGGCGATGACGCATGAAATCGTCTTTGATTATAAAGAAGGGGATATTTATTGGTGTACTGCCGATGTCGGTTGGGTAACAGGGCATACTTATGTTGTCTATGGGCCATTAACTAATGGGGCAACTACTTTAATGTTTGAAGGCGTACCAAATTACCCTGATTTATCACGTTTTTGGCAAGTTGTGGACAAACATCAAGTCAATATTTTCTATACTGCACCGACTGCGATTCGTGCCTTAATGGGCGCAGGTAATGCACCTGTTGAAGCTACTTCTCGTCAATCTTTGCGTGTCTTAGGAACGGTGGGTGAGCCCATTAATCCAGAAGCATGGGAATGGTATAGCAATGTGGTTGGAAATGGTCAATGTCCAATTGTTGACACATGGTGGCAGACAGAAACAGGCTCTCATTTAATCACTCCACTACCGGGTGTTCATGATCTTAAACCTGGTGCCGCTACTGCACCTTTCTTTGGTGTCAACCCTGTTTTATTAGACGATGAAGGCAAGTTAATTGAAGGTAATCCTGCCGCAGGTAATCTTGCAATAGATCGCCCTTGGCCTTCTATGATGCGTACACTTTACGGTAATCATGAACGCTTTTATGAAACCTATTTTTCCCTATTTGAGGGTTATTATTTTTCAGGGGATGGCGCACGACGCGATGAAGACGGAGATTATTGGATTACAGGACGTGTCGATGATGTATTGAATATCTCAGGGCATCGTTTAGGCACGGCTGAAATTGAATCGGCATTGGTTTTACATCCTAGCGTTGCTGAGGCGGCAGTGGTTGGTTATCCCCATGAAATTACAGGTCAGGGAATCTATGCTTATATTACCCTGATGGCAGATGTAACAGGCGACGATGCACTAAAAGCGGAGCTAGTTAAACAGGTACGCAGTGAAATAGGCCCCATTGCTAAAGTTAATATTATTCAATGGG
>JALVEA010000348.1 GCA_027008665.1 Thiotrichaceae bacterium
CGAGGTCGGAACCTCGTAACTAGGAAATTCACAAAGCTTCTCGCAATGATATAGTGGAAAAAATGTAAACTACTTTTTAGATATATGAAGGATGTCCATTTTCAAAGGATCAACGACTCACAGTCACTTTAACAGTAGAAGTAGATTTTTCTCCTTGATTATCGGTCACCGTTAATTCAAATTGAAGTTGTATTGGCGAACCTTTTACCTTTGGAGCTTTAAACTTCGCCTTACTTCTGTTTCTTCTTTTGAGTCGTACACGCTTACCTGAAGTTTGCTTCCATGAGTATTTAACGATTGATCCATCAGGGTCATAAGAGCCTCGCCCATTTAGCCAGACTTTCTTTCTTGATTTTACATTAATATCAGAGCCTGCATCAGCCACTGGAGCAACATTATTACCACCATTTCCTCCTCCATTAATAACTCCATTACCATCGGCACTTCGATCCACTGAGACTTGAGCATTATCTGAGCCTGTTGCGCCATCATTATCGGTAACCGTTAATTCAAAGTTGAGTTGCTGTACTACTCTGCTTTGACTTGCATCATACAAAGCAACAAAAGAAGGCGTTGCTGTATTTGCATTTGCCAACGTAACAGGCGTACCTGACACTTGTCGCCATGAGTAAGCAACAATACTGCCATCAGGATCACTAGAGAAAGTACCATTGAGTGAAACGGTCTCCCCTGATTGTACCGATTGAGAAAGAGAGGTATTGGCAATAGGATTAATATTACTTAACCCACCACCTGTCGCATCAAATAAACCCACAACATTTGGACTGCTTGGAGAGGATATGTCTACCACTCTAACGGTAGGACCAAAGCCAACATAGGCATAGTGACCATTGACAATAACGCTACTTGCAGACTGTGATAAGTCCGTACCAATAACATAAGGCGCATTCTTATCCGTGAGATCCCAAATACGTAAGCCGCCATTTGCAGCGGCAATAAAGACTAAATTACCCTGTGCGTAAATATCATTAATGTTATTGCCTGTATCAATATTATTCACCCCTGTTATTTTTAAAAGATGACTTCTAGAGGAATACGTTGTGCCATTAGTGCGAAAGACTTGATACGAAGTGCTATGTCCCGCACCAATGGTAGAGAGAATATTGCCATTGCTATCAAGGTTAAATTGAATAGTATTTGGTCCTGCTAAAACCATTGTATTATCATCACCTAGCACTAACTCTCTGGATGGGTTTCCACCGATACCATTAAAGCCTAGATCAATTGGATTTGCAGGGTCAGATACATCCAAACGGTGCATATAGCCCCAACTGGTTGATACAAAAGCAATATCAGCCACCACTGCAACAGATACTACAGGTGTTTCGGTATTATAATAATAAACCTTGGTTACGCTAATCCGTTGTGGGCTTTGAGGGTTTTGCATATCCCATATTTCTAAATCGCCCTCATCAGCGGCGACATATAAACGTTTATTTGGTTTATCGTAAAATAAATCCTTAACGATTCCCTGTGTTTTAATTACATCAGAAACTAAGCTAGGGCTAGAAGGCGTAGAAGTATTTAACACTGCAACAGAACCACTAAAAGCAGCAAATACTAAATTTCGGGATGTATCCGAAGCAAGTCCATTTGCATTAGCAGTTGATGCAAATAGCAGTACGCTACTCGCTAAAAGAAGCCCTTGAAAAACATGTTTAAATTTATTCATTTTTATTCTCTATCAGATCGCTATATGGTTGAAAAAAACTACACTTTATAAAATATTTTAGATGCTTTTTTTTATGAATTCATAACAGCTTTATAAAGAATTTATAACGAAAGTATAAACTTATGAGCAAAATATCCTCAACACGGGCTATGATTGTATTGATTGATTATCAATAATAAGACCATTAAGTTTAAGCTATAATCAATAAACCGCAATAACAAAACTAAATAGAGCACATGCCAAAAATAATAATCGTTGAAGATGATCCTTCCATTGTCGAGATGTTGCAGTACCATTTGCATGACTTAGGCTATGATGTTAAACATTTTAATAATGGTGCTACTGCTCGCGCTTATTTGGCAGAGGCAGAATACGATTTAGTTTTATTGGACATTATGTTACCCGAATACAACGGTTTAGATTTATGCCGTGAGTTACGCCAGCAACGCCCTAGCGTGCCTATT
>JALVEA010000349.1 GCA_027008665.1 Thiotrichaceae bacterium
AAGCGTAAAAGGCATTTTTGCACTCGGTGATATTATTGGTAAAGCACCTTTGACTCCCGTTGCTATTGCTGCAGGTAGGCGTTTAGGTGATCGTTTATACGGTGGAAAACCTAATAGAAAAATGTCTTATGATAATATTGCGACCGTTATGTTTACCCATCCTCCTATTGGGACTATTGGACTGAGTGAAGAAAAAGCACGCGCTGAATATCGAAATCAGGTCAAAGTGTATCAAACTAGCTTTGTTCCTTTGTATCATCAAATGACACGCAATAAAGTCAAAACGCTGATGAAGCTGATTGTATTAGGTGAAGAAGAAAAGATCATTGGTTGTCATCTTATTGGCTTAGGTGTGGATGAAATGCTACAAGGTTTTGCGGTTGCTATTCGTATGGGGGCAACTAAACAGGATTTTGATGACACCATTGCAATACATCCTGTGAGTGCTGAAGAACTAGTGACCATGAAGTGATTATTATTAGTAAATCTGTTAATTTAACGCCCTTTTAAAATAGGTAATTTCCGCTACTTTTATCGATCAAAATTTACCTTGTTCGTTAGATAGGTGGGGAATCATTAAGGGAGCGTTTTTATGAGTACGGATTTTCATCGCGGACAACGTTGGATTAGTAATACAGAATCTGAATTAGGTTTAGGTTTTGTAGAGAAAATTGAAGGGCGGCATGTAACTTTTGTGTTTCCTGCCGCAGATGAAACGCGTGTTTATGCCTTAAATAATGCGCCATTAAGCCGTGTTAAATATCCGCTGGATGAAACAATAAAAACAGAGTCAGGTATTACTCTGACCGTCACAGACCACTTAGAGCATAATGGCTGTATTGTTTATCGAGGAATAAATGAGGCAGGTGAAGAAATTCATGTACATGAATTAGAGTTAAATAGTTTTGCTCAGTTTAGTCAACCTCAAGATCGTTTATTTGCAGGACAAATTGATAAAGATAGTTATTTCCGCCTACGCGTTGAAACACTGCAACATTTACGCCGTCAACAAGCCTCTGATACTTATGGTCTAGCAGGTCCTAGAGTTCAATTACTTCCCCATCAATTCTATATTGCTCATCAAGTGGCTTTACGCCATGCTCCGCGCGTCTTGTTAGCGGATGAGGTTGGGTTAGGAAAAACCATTGAAGCAGGTTTGATTTTACACCAGCAACTGCTAACAGAACGGGTTAGGCGAGTCTTAATTATTGTACCTGAAACATTGATTCATCAATGGTTAGTTGAAATGTTGCGCCGTTTTAATCTGCATTTTACCATCCTAGATAAAGAGCGTTGTTTTGATATTGAAGCAGCAGAGAGTAGTAATCCCTTTGACTCGGCGCAATTGGTGCTTTGTAGCCTTTCTTTTTTGACGGAAAATCAACAACGTCTACAACAAGCAACTCAAACCAATTGGGATTTAATGATTGTTGATGAAGCACATCATCTAATGTGGAGTGAAGAGCATATTAGTAAAGAATATCAATGTATTGATACCCTCGCTCAACATATTCCAGGATTATTATTACTTACAGCAACCCCTGAACAACTGGGTATTGAAAGCCATTTCGCACGCTTACGATTATTAGATCCGAGTCGGTTTTATGATTTAAAGGTCTTTCAACAAGAGCAGGAACAGTATCGTCCTGTGAATGAATTAGTAGAAGATCTACAAGAAGATCCCAAAAAAGCACAGCAAGATGCTGGCTTATTAACTGATTTAGAACGTTATTTAGGTAAAGACGTGATTGCAGAATTTGAACATGCAAAGGATGCAGAAGCAAGTGCTGAACATCTGATTCAAAGTTTGTTAGATCGTCACGGTACAGGGCGTGTTTTATTTCGCAATACGCGCGATGCAGTGGCAGGTTTCCCACAAAGAAAACTCCATAGCTATCCCCTTGCCTTACCTGAAGCTTATCAATTCAATTCTAGTGATGAGCTTGATCCTGCTATTTTATTGGATCAAAAACTGCATCCAGAAAGTTTATATTTAGCACAAGATGCATGGCTTGAATTTGATCCGCGTGTTAAATGGTTAAGCGATTGGCTTGATAATCATTGGGATGAAAAAGTGCTATTGATCTGTGCCTCTGCGGATACTGCTTTAGCCTTGGAAGCTTATGTGCGTATGAAAAGTAGTTCAAAGGCAGCCGTTTTTCATGAGAATCTTAGTATTATAGAGCGAGATCGTGCTGCTGCTTATTTTGCAGATAAGGATGATGGTGCTAATATTTTAATCTGTTCAGAAATTGGTAGTGAAGGCAGAAATTTTCAATTTGCACATCATTTAATTCTATTTGATCTACCGCTCAACCCTGATTTATTAGAACAACGTATTGGACGTTTGGATCGTATTGGTCAAACACAAACCATACAATTACATCTTCCTTATTTTGAAACAGGAGCGCAAGCACGTTTAGTTGATTGGTATCATATCGGCTTAAATGCCTTTTTGCATGTTTGTTCGGTTGGGCACAGTATTTTTGAACAGGTTCAGGAGCATTTAATACAAGCCTTAGTAGCTGATAATGAGGTGATAACGGATCAGCATTTTGATGATTTATTAGAGCATACTAAAACTTTGCGAGAAGATGCTATTGAAGCGATGAAACAAGGGCGTGATCGATTATTAGAATTAAATTCATGCCATAAAGTACATGCGGCAGAGGTGGTGGATGAAGTGAATTTCTCCGCCAATCCGCTTGGATTATCACGTTATATGGATGCTGTTTTTGATCTTTCAGGGGTTGATCAACAGTTACAAAGTGCAGACTGTATTATTATCAAACCAACGGAACATATGCAAGATGCCCACTTCCCCGGATTATCAGAGCAAGGAATGACAGCCACGTATCAGCGCTCAACCGCATTATCGCGTGAAGATGTACACTTCCTGACATGGGAGCATCCAATGGTCGTTGGTGCAATGGATATGGTTAGTAGTGGTGAATTTGGTAATGCAACGTTCTGTGCTATTACTTTACCAAAATCATCAACCTTAGGACTTAATGCAGGTACTTTAATACTAGAAGCTATTTTTAGTGTCAACTGCCCTGCTCCTAAACATTTGCAAATACACCGTTATTTGCCTGTCAATATGGTACGTGTCGTGGTTACTAATACAGGGCTGGATTTAAGCGAGCGCCTTTCACATCAAGCATTAAATGATTTATCTAAACGGGTTCGAAAACATACTGCTAATGAAATTATTCAATATGCACGGGCAGAAATCACGGTAATGGTAGACAAAGCAAAAGCATTAGCTGAGCCTCAACAGCAAGCACTAATTGAACAAGCTCTCAATACTATGGCAGATGAAGAACATGATGATATTGAACGCCTGAAAGCACTGGCTGAAGTGAATCCTAATATTAGACAAGAAGAGATTGATCAATTAGAGCTTGATTCACAGCAACTCAAAAATTATCTATCATCAGCACAATTGAGATTAGATGCAATTAGATTAGCTTTTGTTGCGGAGTGATTGAGTGCTAGGTCTGAGGACAAGCATTTTTCCAATAACCGTGAACTTTAGTATCTGAACAGGCAGTACAAGCATTGGAATAGGTTTTGTTTTCTGCTGAGGGACAAGGAGTGGTGATACAGCGAACACCTGTATCCACCTTAGCACATACAGGTCTAAATTCCTGAGTACATATTTCTGAACGTGGATTTTTGCATTGACGATAAGAGCCTGTTGGTGAAACAGGCTTAGGTTTTGGATTGTTGACTAATTCGTTATCCTGACAGGCAACTAAAAGTAGCGTGATAAAAACTGCATTGACGAGCGGTAAAGATAGGTTCATTTTTTAGTTTCCTTAAGGAATAATAACGGTTAACGTTCCTACAGCGACATTTTGATAAAGATGAATTACCGCCTGATTGCTCATGCGAATACAACCATGAGAGGCAGGTTGTCCTAAACGTCCTTCCTCATCTGTGCCATGAATGTAAATATAACGCTTATGAGAATCGACTTTGCCACCTTTATTAATTCCTTTTTCAAGACCAGATAGCCAAAGAATGCGTGTGGTTACATTATCCGCTTTGCTACGTTTGCCAGGTTCTGTCAGAATTTTAGCAATTTTACCTGTGTTCACTCGCGCTTTAAAAATCGTGCCAAGCTTGGCATTAGTCCCATATTTTTGTGTAACAATATGAACTCCCCAAGGTGTTTTATTGCTCTTTGCTTGGTTGCCCATGCCAAATTCAGAGGTTGAAATCGTGTAACGTGCAATAGGCGTACCGTTATGTAGTAAATATTGTTTTTGTTCTGATGCCACAATCACAATCACATATTCTAAAGAGTATTGACTAAAACGGCGCGATAAATCCTGCATAATCGAATTAAAAGCAGCTTTGCTTGGTAAGGGTGTAGGGTTGGCTTTTAGCAAGTTGATGGGCAATAGATTAAGTAAACTAATGATTAGTAGCGAGATCAATAGGTGTGATTTCGGTATTTTTATGTTTCTTTGCAGCATCACTTCGTCGTTCTCTTAGTTGCTTAAAATAATCTTCTGTTTCACCCGTAATATACTCACCGGTGAATACCGAGCAATCAAAGTGCGTAAGTTTAGGATTGCCTTCGGTAATAGATGCAATTAAATCATCTAAGTCCTGATAGATAATTCTATCAATACCAATCAAATCGGCTACTTCAGCATCACTGCGGTTATGTGCAATTAGTTCACTGGCAGCAGGCATATCAATACCGTAAATATTAGGGTATCGGATGGCTGGGGATGCAGAGGCAAAATAAACATTTTTAGCACCTGAATCTCTCACCATTTGAACGATTTCGCGTGAAGTAGTTCCCCTGACAATAGAATCATCGACTAACATCACATTTTTATTTTTAAATTCTAATCCAATGGGGACTAGTTTTTGGCGGACTGATTTTTCTCGCTTTTCTTGTCCGGGCATAATAAAGGTACGTGCAATATAGCGGTTTTTAACAAAGCCTTCGCGATAAGGAACGTTTAAAGTCATCGCCATTTCTAAGGCGGAAGTACGGCTGGTATCAGGAATAGGAATAATCACATCAATATCATGATCGGCCCATTCACGTTGGACTTTTTCCGCTAATTTATGCCCCATTCTCATGCGAGCCTTGTGAACAAAGACATCATCAATAATAGAGTCGGGGCGTGCAAAATAAACATATTCGAAAATACAACTATTATATTTAGGATTATCTGCACATTGTTTGGTATAAACTTCGCCTTTGAGGGTAATGTAGATAGCTTCTCCAGGTTCAATGTCTCTAACAATCTCATAACCTTGAGTGAGAAGGGAGACACTTTCCGAGGCAAGTATATGACTTGTCCCATTTTTTGTTTCACGTTTGCCATAGATTAAGGGACGAATGCCATTAGGATCACGAAATCCTACTAAACCATCACGGGTTATCATCGCAGTAATTGCATAAGCCCCTATACAGCGTTTATGTACTCCTGAGACTGCTTTAAATACATTTTCTGGACTAATACGATAAACATCTTGTTTTTGCAATTCTTGTGCAAAAATATTGAGTAATATTTCAGAGTCTGAATCAGTATTGATATGGCGACGATCTTGGCGGAACATTTCTTTTTGTAGTTCTGCATCATTAGTAAGATTGCCATTATGTGCCATACTAATCCCATAAGGGGAATTAACATAAAAGGGTTGAGCCTCAGAGGCAGAAGAAGAGCCAGCCGTTGGGTAGCGTACATGTCCAATGCCCATATTACCTTTTAGCATAAGCATATGCTTAGAATGAAATACATTACTAATTAAACCATTATCTCGTTGACTGTAGAGTCGTTTACCATCACTGGTCATAATACCAGCGGCATCTTGTCCTCGGTGTTGCAGGACAGATAAACCATCAAAAATTGCTTGGTTAACGGGTTCTTGACTTACAATACCTATAATTCCACACATGCTTTATTTGCTCGTTATGTTGCTGGGATAGTTGTTTTTTCAGGTTCGGTGGGTTTTTTCAAATATTCATCAAATTCAGGTGGAACAAATGATCTAACCCACATAGCTGATTCTTCTAGTTTAGGGACTAAGGTTGATGATTTCCATAGCGGTTTATCAGGTAAAGGAGTCATTGCAGCCAGTATGGTTAATAAAGATAAGATTAGTGCGCCTAGAGCAATACCAAGACCTGCTCCAAAAATACGATCAATAGCACCTATACCAATAGCATGAATGGCCTTACCAAAGAGAAAGTTAATTAAAGCCCCTGCGAGTAAGACCGCAATAAAAATTAGCAAGCCTGCCACACTTTTTTGTATGAGTTCATTTGACAAATCAAAGGGAAGTGCCTTAGCTAGCTCTCCTGAATAAGAGATGGAAAGAAAAATGGCACTTATCCATGTGACTAAGAAAATTGTCATCCAGACAAAGCCTTGCACTATACCAACTAACGCAGTTAGTAGAATAATAATAATAATGCCAATATCCAGATAATTAAAGTCCATTGATAATAATCCTAATGACGGTTTCTAAGAAAGGATATTGTAGTGATTCAGAAGCTTTCTGGCAATTTAGTCTTTAAAGTATTCTATGGGACATCAAGGACTCAGGAGTAAATAATTTATAAAATTTAACTTGATCTTATTATTTAATCCTGAGTTCAAAAGTGACTAATTTTATCTAGATACAATAATACTGTTTTTAACTTGTTGATTTTTTTGATAGCGACGTTGCATTGTTCTTTGGGCAGCTTTAGCTGCTCGTTGGCTAGTATAATTTCCTATTCTTACACGGAATAAAGTTTTACCATTTTTGGATGTTTTATTAATGTAGGAGTTATAGCCTTCTTTGTGCATCACATTTTTTAGATTAGTGGCTCGCGAAGAACTTGATGTTGCTAATAACTGGATCGAATAGTGACCCTTTTTGTCATCGGAAGCGCTTGTGGATTGTTTCTCTTTTTCTCTTTCTCTATTTCTTTTCCTTTCTGCCCTACGTTGTTCGCGTTCTTTTCTCGCTCTACTTTTTCTGACAGATTCTTCCGTTACAAGACCGTAGTTTGCGCTTCTTCTCCTTTCTCCTTCTAAGCGTGGACGATAGGTTCTTCTTTTAGCCTCTGAGTCATCAGAGCTTGCAACAACAACTCCTTTAGAGGAGCGAGTGATAGAACCACTGCTATTTTGGCGATGAGTGGTTGAACTACCACTGTGGGCGCTAGCAACAACATCCCCTTCACTACTAGAATTGCTTGTGCTGCGTATAGAGGCTCTTGGTCTTCTTTGGTGTTCTGGATCTTTATTAATATTATCCACAAATTTACGTTTTTCATTTTTAGGGGGGCGAAGCGTGAAATCAAGATCATTTCCCTTATTTTTAAAGGTATTAATTGCAGTTTCTTTGATTTTTATATCTTTGGTTGCCTGATTAACTTTATCGGCGGCTCCCTCTGCTGAAGCAACAACGGATTCACTAACGCTACTATTATTCGTTTTTTGTGTCAGATTACTATTAGAATCACCACCTTTTAAAGCAGGGATATTTAGACTTTTCTTGACCTCCTGTGCGCCTGGTAAGCTCATATCAACGACTGCTTGACGTTCCTGACCTTTACCTTTTAACAAATAACCGATGAGCAGTGCTGCAAGGATTGCAAGTACAGCAGCACCAATCCCGCGTTTGACCATTGTTCTGTTCATTTTCTAATTCCTTTTAAATAGATATTAATAAACATTTAAATATTATAATTTCCAGACATGATGATTGAGTTACTTGGGGGGTATTTCCAATAATAACATTGAAGTTTTCTTCTTTAACACTGACACTTGATATGCTAAAGCGATTCCAATACGCCTGATACTAGCAGAAAAGAACCAAACACGACTAGTCTGTCGTTACATTCTAATGTATTTATAATATCTTGCATTGCTTTTTTAAAGTTATTATTCATTATAATGGTATGATTTATACCCAATTTTTCAAATTGTGACTGAAGTTGAATTGCAGAGCATCCTCTTTCATCATCAAGAGAGATAAGACACCATTGATCGATAACTCCATTAAAAGGGGCAATAATACCAGCAAGGTCTTTGTCTTTTAAGACGGAAAATAAAGAGACGGTTTTTCCTGAAACAGGGTGATTGCTCAAATAAAGAGCAAGTTGTTCGGCTGCCTGTGGATTATGTGCTACATCAACTAATACTTGGGGACAAGTTGAAACCGTTTGCAAGCGTCCAGCGAGTTTGGTATTTATTAAACCTATTTGCATCGCCTCTAAAGGAACTGCTAGCTGTGTTTGTAATTGCTCAATAGTGGCAATGACATGAGCGGCATTATCCAGTTGAAATTGTCCTTTTAAAGCAGGAAAAGGAAGTTTTAAGGAGATATTTTGCTGATAAAAATGCCATTCCCATTGTTTGAGGGTATTTTGTTGTTTAGGAGGCAAAGATTCAAGTAAGGATAAAGAGAAATCACGATTACGCTGAATAAGCTGTGC
>JALVEA010000350.1 GCA_027008665.1 Thiotrichaceae bacterium
TAATGCTTGAATAGCATCTTTTAATTTATCACCAGTCAGTGGAGCAGTTGGCAATACATCACCGACTTGATAGATATACCAAGCCTCTCCACTAGTTTCTATTCTCTGCCAAAGGGCATCAAGTTGATGCCACTTTAAAATACCAGAAAATTGACCTTGTAACTGTTCTAAAAAAGAGGTTTTCATTTTATAACACCGCGTTAAAGACATAGCCGACGATTAAAATACCCATTGCCACAACACCTATAAAAGTTGCTATCAATGGCATTTTTAAGACTTTTTTCAAGATTAGAATTTCAGGCAGTGAGAGCGCGATCACACTCATCATAAAAGCAAGGGTTGTGCCTAAAGATGCGCCTTTATTCATTAAAGCTTCAACAATAGGAATCACGCCAGCGGCACTGCTATACATAGGTATCCCCATAACAACCGAGGTAGGCACTGACCACCATGCTTCTTTGCCCATAAAGGATGCCATAAAATCTTCAGGTACAAAGCCATGAATTGCCGCACCCACAATGATACCGATAACAATATAAAGCCAAATTCTTGCAATAATTTCTTTCACATGCTTCCAGCCTTCATTAAAGCGGTCAACCCAGCTAAAGTGAGTGGTATCCGCAGGTAATGCCGCGCCTGTGTGAATATCTCGTACCCAATCTTGTAAGTATTTTTCCATCCCTAGCTTGCCGATAATTATCCCCGCAAAAATAGCAATGCTTAAGCCAAGCACTAAATAAAGCGCCGCAACCTTCCAGCCAAACATCACAAATAATAAGCCAAGCGCAATTTCATTAATCATCGGGGCTGAAATTAAAAAGGAGAAGGTCACACCCAATGGCACACCCGCGGATAAAAAACCAATAAATAACGGCACAGCCGAGCAAGAGCAAAACGGTGTAACAATCCCCAGCAAAGCCGCCATTGTATTACCAATGCCTAAGCGTTTACCTGCAAGGAAATCACGTGTTTTTTCAGGGGAGAAGAAGCTTTGAATCACCCCCATAAAAAAGACCACACCGATTAATAATAAGAAAATCTTTGGCGTATCGTAAAAGAAAAAATGGATGGCTTCACCCAAGCGGGTCTCGCGTGTTTGCCCCGTCAGTGACAGAATAAAATTCGCAAAGTTATCGAGTTGAGAGTAAAGAAAAAACCAAATAATAATGGCAATGGGGATACCGATTAACCAGTAGGTTAATGGAGATGGATTATTTTTTGTGGTGACTTTATTCATAGGATGCTTCCTAACCGTTATTCATTTGCATTGTTAAGAAGACGAAGCGACTTGTCAAAAGACGCAGATTTTTTTGCTATTTAAAGCTCATCGGTTATTATGACTAAAAAACAAACAGCCTGGTGTGGCAACACCCAGTAAATAATCAACTAAACGGTATACTTAAAATGATGAAATTTCAAAATAAATTGATCCGATTAATTGTCTTTGCAGGGGCAATGGCAACGCTTATTGGCTGTGGTGGTGGTTCATCATCAAACACACCAGCAGGAAAACTTACCGCATTTTACGGTGATATTACCAATCAACGAATTGTTGGTATTGACGTAGAAAGTATGACTCTCACTAGTGATACTCCCACAAATGGGCTTAAACCTTATACGGTTGGACGAGCAGATGGTAAAAATGGCACACTCAATAAGCTTTATGGTATCACTAGAAATTCGCCCTGGATTGAAATCATTGATTTAAACACAAGAGCTATAATAGGAAATATACCCTTACAACATACACCCCGTTCATGTGCTTATAATGAAGTGCTTGGCTTGCAATTAGTGAGTGGTGTTGATAAACCAATGGCTTCATTAATTGATCCTACAACAGATACTGTTGTTACTACTGTTGGTCGAGATACGTTAGTCTCCCCAAAGGATTTTGGTGGCTCCAATGCAACAGGACATCCTGTTTGGCTAACCAAAGATATCTTTGCCATTTTAGATAGAGAAGTGAGAAAAATTGATATTTATAGAGTAGCAAAAGAAAATGACACCTGGGGAGCAACCTTACTAGATTCTTTAGCTACACCAACATCAGCACATCATTTCATTGGCAAAGGTGTTGATGGTATGGATATGGGAATTGCTCTTGGTGACATACCTACTGATACATTTTATGTG
>JALVEA010000351.1 GCA_027008665.1 Thiotrichaceae bacterium
AACATTAGGTGTATCCGTGCTAAAAGAAAAACGTTTTTGATACATATAATAGCCATCGGCTATTTCCCATGTTGCTGTAATGGAATCACTATTGATACTCTGAATAGAAACCTGAAAGGCTTTATCTGGTTTTAATAGGCTATCAGGGCTAATAGCATAGATATTGCTGGTAACGAAAAGGAAAATGAGTGTCAGTAGTTTTTTCATTAGTTGACTGCTTTCTTCGTAGAGATGGAGGTGTCTGGAGGTTCTAAGTAAAACGTCCTTAAGCCTGATAATAATATTTTATGATAATTGGTATGTCGATAAAAATTACGCAAGAAAATAGCGGATAGATGCAGGGAAAGGCATCACCGCATCTTTTATTAAGAACAATTAATATTGAGTTATCAACCCATTTTTAATCCAGCTAAAAAACCAGCGGTAGCGCTGACGCCTTTTCCACCGATATTAGATAACCTTTCCATTAAAAAATCACCTGATTGTTTTGCTCCCGATGTGGCTGTATCTGCCATATTTCTTAGGCTTTCATTATCTACTCCACCGTACCCATAGTATTCGGATACAAATAACGCAACAATAGCCGCTCCTGCAAGAAATAAGACCAGTTTTAATGCTTTTTTTGCGAAAAAACCAACGGCAAGACCAATAGCAAAAGGAGCCCCTACGGTTGTCAGTAAAAAGTTAGTTGTATCATCATTCATAATATTAAATTTCTTCCTGTTTTAAGTTCTTCTGATAAAATTTACTCAGTCATTATTATTATTAGTTTTTGTAGAAAAAAACAACGTATAGTATAACGCTTTTCAGTATAATTTTCTGCCCTTTTCATTGAGTGTTATGATGCAAATAAGTTCCCCATCCTCTTCTCATCGCTTTTGTGTTGCGCCTATGCTGGATTGGACGGATCGCCATGAACGCTATTTTTTGCGCTTAATATCACGCCATGCTTATTTATACACCGAAATGGTAACAACAGGTGCATTAATTTATGGTAATCGTGATCGTTATTTGCAGTTTAGTGAGCAAGAACAACCTATTGCATTACAGTTAGGAGGCAGTGATTCGAAAGCTTTAGCAGAGTGTGCCAAAATGGCAGAAGATTATGGGTATAACGAAGTTAATATTAATGTGGGTTGTCCCAGTGAAAGAGTGCAAAAAGGAGCTTTTGGTGCCTGCTTAATGGCTGAGCCAGAGCTTATTGCTGACTGTGTTGATGCGATGCGTGCTGAGGTTAAAATCCCTATTACGGTGAAAAATCGTATTGGTATCGATGAGCAGGATGAAGCGCAAAGTTTACGTCAATTTATTAATGTCGTTTCCAAATCAGGTTGTGAGACCTTTATTATCCATGCGCGTAAGGCCTGGTTGAAAGGTTTAAGTCCAAAAGAAAATAGAGATGTACCACCGCTTAACTATGATCTAGTGTATCAAATCAAGCGTGACTATCCTCATTTAAAAATTATTATTAACGGCGGTATTAAAACGATTCAATCTTCATTAGAGCATTTACAGCATGTGGATGGTGTGATGTTAGGTCGTGAGGTTTATCATAATCCTTATTTAATGATGCAGGTTGATGGAAATATTTATGCAGATGAGGGAAAAGTTCTATCGCGCAAGCAAATATTGGAACAGTATTTTTCTTATATAGAACAGCAGATGGGGCAGGGCGTTTATCTCAAACAGATGAGTCGGCATTTGCTCGGCTTATTTCAAGGTCAACCTGGCGCAAAAGCATGGCGACGTTATATCAGTGAGAATGCCCATAAGGAAGGAGCTGGGATAGAGGTATTACAGCAAGCAATGGAGAAGGTAGGTTAAGAGGTTGTGTAAGTTCTTAAACAAATTGTCCTGCACACCAGCCAGAAGACCATGCCCATTGGAAATTATAGCCTCCAAGATGTCCAGTGACATCGACTGTCTCGCCAATAAAATAAAGTCCTGATACTTTTTTTGACTCGAAGGTTTTTGATGATAATTCATCCGTACTGACACCACCCGTACAAACTTCAGCGGTTCGCATACCTTCTGTTCCGCTAGGTATGAGTTCCCAATTGCTAAGTTGTGATGCGAGTTGCTCAATCTCTACGGATGTATATTGTTGCATTGGTTTATTTACTAAT